>JBEVNF010000320.1:0-8124 GCA_040508255.1 Flavitalea sp. | reverse complement strand
CAACACCATTAACAACCGTTGTAACTGTCGATTTATCGCTGAACATTACCATTGGAATATCAACCAGGTAAAACGCCAGCGTATAAATTCCAAAAAAAATCACAACGCCATAAAGCAACCCACAAATAAGTTTCTCAAGATGTGATGCAGGGAACGACAGATAACTCATCGCCTTGGGTCCTGAAGCAATATCACTGAACAGAATACTTCCGAAAAAACAACCTGTTATTGCGAGACCAAAATAATACGTCATCGCCTGCAGTTCTACCGGAATTCGCCGGTCATCTACCAACATCACAAAAGCAAACCAGAATACAAGCAATGCTATCATCCCAGCGATGCCGAACAGGTACTTCTTCCTGTTCTCGCTCCAGTGCTTGCCAACCAGCAGTGTAAATCTTCTGAAATCAAAAACCTGGTTCATAGTTATTTATTATGCGTTAAAAACGGATTCAAGTTTTGCACGGTTTGTTACAATCGCCTTATACAGTAACTCCAGATCAATCTTACTCTCCTCCCCTTCTGTATTCGCTGTAATAATTGCACTGCCACGAAGCGATGACTCTTCATAAATGGCCCCACGCACTTCTTCCGGATCATATGAAATATGAAATGAAAGTCTGCGCGAAATATTCTCGATGGTCTGATCAAAAAGAATACGGCCTTCATCAATCACCGTAACCCTGTCGATGAGGTTTTCAAGATCCTTGACCTGGTGCGTACTGATGATCACACATTTTGATTCATCCAGCGCACCGGCCATTACCTTGCGGAACTGACTTTTGCTCATGATATCTAGACCATTTGTTGGCTCATCCATCAATAACACTGAAGTATTGGTTGCGAGACCAAGACTGATCAACACCTTCTTCTTCTGACCATAACTCATATTCTGCAGTGAACCGCTGATCGGAATATTGAATTCAGCCACATATTTTCTGAATTGTTCAGTACTGAATTTTGGATAAAAGGGTGCATAATGCTTTTCAAGGTGCTCAAGTGGTACATCGGGCATGTGAAACTCCTCTGGTACCATAAACACTTCCTGCAGGAAACCTGGAAGACGATCGCCCGGTTTGTAACCCATTACTTCGATCCTTCCTTCCCTTGGAAATAGCAAACCGGCGATATTTCTAAGCAATGTTGACTTACCCGTTCCGTTTTTGCCGAGCAATCCATATATAAATCCTGGTTGCAATTCAAGACTTAAGTCCTTGAATACAGGCTTTTTAGGATAACCAAAATGCAGATTTTTTACGGAGATCATATCTGGTGTTTTAGTGTACTACTTAAATAGTACACACAAACATACCCAGTATTTTTGCATTTCCAAAAGAAATTATGAGTTGGATGGAAAATAATTTGCAGTAGATAAGTTGGATTGTCTGAAGACTATTCTGCCGGTCTATGGGGTGAACCGTGCCAGGGGAATTCGCAAAATCGTTACAACTCATTCCAAATCACTTCAGTAAAACAATCCTTAACTTGCACCGTTATCCAAATACAATATGCAAAAGGAACTTAGAAGAGAACAAGCCCTCGAATACCATTCCAAAGGAAGACCGGGTAAAATCGAAGTGATCCCCACAAAAGATGCAAAAACACAACGCGACCTATCGCTCGCCTATTCTCCCGGCGTAGCAGAACCATGTAAAGAGATCAAAGCAAATACAGAGAACGTTTATAAATACACAGCAAAAGGAAACCTGGTAGCGGTGATCAGTAACGGAACAGCGGTGCTGGGACTTGGTGACATCGGACCGGAAGCATCGAAACCCGTCATGGAAGGTAAGGGTGTACTTTTCAAAATCTTTGCTGATATTGACGTATTTGATATTGAGGTAAATGAAAAAGATCCTGAGAAATTTGTACAGATCGTAAAAGCGCTTGAACCAACATTTGGCGGTATCAATCTTGAAGATATCAAAGCGCCCGAGTGTTTCTATATCGAGCAGAAGTTACGAGAGACACTGAAGATTCCTGTAATGCATGATGATCAGCATGGAACCGCAATCATCAGCAGTGCGGCACTTCTGAATGCACTTGAACTTCAGAAAAAGAAAATAGAGAAAGCAAAATTTGTGATCAATGGTGCGGGTGCAGCAGCAATGGCTTGTGTGCAGCTTTATGTTTCAGTTGGAGCAAAGTATGAGAACTTCACCATGTTTGATAAGGATGGTGTGATCCATAAGGATCGTTCTGACCTGGATGAGATAAAAAAATTATTCGCTGTTAAATTCGATAATCAGACGCTTGCATCTTCTATGAAAGATGCAGATGTATTTGTTGGTCTCAGTATTGGTAATGTAGTTACGCCAGAGATGATCAAGAGCATGGCGAAAAAACCGATCGTGTTTGCGATGGCAAATCCCGATCCTGAAATCGATTATGAAACTGCTATCGCAACACGCAGTGATCTGATCATGGCCACAGGTCGCAGTGATTATCCTAACCAGGTAAACAATGTGCTTGGTTTTCCTTTTATCTTTCGCGGAGCACTTGATGTGCGTGCGACAAAGATCAATGAAGAGATGAAACTTGCTGCAGTAAAGGCTTTGGCTCAGCTTGCCAAAACACCGGTACCTGATATCGTGAACATTGCTTACAGTGATGACAATCTAACTTTCAGTCCCAAATACATCATTCCAAAACCACTTGATCCACGCCTGCTTTCAACTGTTGCACCTGCAGTGGCCAAGGCAGCAATGGATTCCGGTGTTGCGCAAGTTGCGATCAACGACTGGGAAGCCTATAGCATTGAACTTAATAACCGGCTTGGTCTCGATAACCAGTTGATGCGTGTGATGGGGAATAAGGCAAGACTTGATCCAAAACGTATTGTGTTTGCAGAAGCAGATAATATCAAGATTCTTAAAGCTGCCCAGATCGCATATGATGAAGGCATCGCACTTCCGATACTTCTTGGTGATGAAAAGAAGATCCGTGATATCGCAGCTGCAAGTCACATCGATATCGAGGATATGCCGATCATTGATCCGCGCAGTGAAGAAGCTGAACCATATCGTAAACAATATGCTGATATCTTCTTTCAGAAACGTCATCGCAAAGGCGTTAACAAATACGAATCGCTGAAGATGATGAAGGACCGCAACTATTATGGTTGTATGATGGTTGAGACCGGTGAAGCAGACGGTATGATCTCCGGTCTCACAAGAAACTATGCGGCAACTATTCGTCCCGCTTTACAGGTGATAGGAACAGAGCCCGGTGTTAAAAAGATTGCGGGCATGTATCTGTTGCTGACCAAAAAAGGACCATTGTTTCTTGCAGACACAACAGTGAATTTCAATCCTACTGCTGAAGAACTTGCTGATATCGTGCTGATCGTTGCAAAGGAGATCAGGAACTTCAACCTGACCCCCAGAATTGCGATGCTTAGTTACTCGAACTTTGGAAGCAGTGATTCACCGGAAGCGAAACTGGTGGCGGAAGCCCGGGACATCGTGAAAAAGAAAAACCCTTCGCTGGTTATTGATGGTGAAATGCAGGCAAGTATGCCTTTCAATAAAAAAATCCTGAAAGACAACTATCCGTTCAGTGAACTTGTTGATCAGGATGTAAATACATTGATATTCCCCAACCTGGCAGCTGGTAACGTGGCGTACAACCTGCTGATGGAAGTGGGTGGTGCGGATGCGATCGGACCTATTCTGCTTGGTCTCAAGAAGCCGGTACACGTATTGCAGTTGGGAAGTTCTGTGAGAAGTATTTACAATATGACGCTTGTTTCGGTAGTTGATGCCCAGATCAAGAGCAAAGCTTCACCGACCGAGAAGATTGGCAATAAGGGAGCCTGGAAAAAATTCAGGCGCGTGAGCAGGGAGATTTAATGATAGTTTAGAATTATCTTCACAACGAATACAGATCGTAAACATGACGTTATTTACAGAACTGGGCCGATACCTGCTAATGATCAAAGGAATGTTTTCCAGACCGGAAAACGGAAAGATGTATTGGAAAGAGTTCATGCATCAATGCTCTGAGATTGGTATCGGATCTCTTGGTATCGTAGTGATCATCTCGACTTTTATCGGGGCCGTATCTGCCCTGCAGACGGCCTACCAGCTTGTGAGTCCGATAATTCCCAAATCAACGATCGCCCAGATCGTTCGTGATACCGTGATCCTTGAATTTGCTCCCACACTTGTTTGTATAGTACTGGCGGGGGTGGTTGGAAGTAAGATTGCCAGCGAATTAGGCAATATGCGGGTAAGTGAACAGATTGATGCACTCGAGATCATGGGTATCAATACAAAATCATATCTCGTATTTCCAAAGATAGCAGCGGCAATGGTTACCATCCCAATGCTGGTGGTTATCGCAATGGGTCTTGGAATCTGGGGCGGAAGACTTGCCAGCACACTGACGGGTATTGTCGATATCAATATGTTTGATAAAGGCCTCCTCGAAAATTTTCAACCATATAATGTATTCTTTGCGATCATAAAAGGCTACACCTTCGCTTACCTTATCTCGAGTATTCCTGCATACTATGGATACCATGTTCAGGGCGGATCGCTTGAGATCGGAAGGGCGAGCACAAAAGCCGTGGTGGTGAGCTGTGTCGCGATCCTGTTCTCCGATTACATTATATCAGCCTTGCTGCTCTGACGAATATTCAGTTCATTTAACATGCGCGTAAGCAATGATTGAAGTAAAAGAATTAAAAAAAGGATTTGGTGAAAAGACAGTTCTGAATGGTGTAAGTGCTGTGATGCAAACAGGTAAGTGTAATCTTATCATTGGATCCAGTGGTAGCGGTAAAACTGTTTTCATGAAATGTCTCGTTGGATTGTTTCAGCCGGACAGCGGTGAAATCTTTTACGAGGGACAGGGTTATACCAACATGGACAAGGAAGAGAAGAAAGAGATCCGTAAAAAGATCGGAATGCTCTTCCAGGGATCCGCGTTGTTCGACAGTCAGACTGTTGAACAGAACATCATGTTCCCGCTTGATATGTTTACAAAGGATACATATGCGAACAAGCTGAAACGAGTAAACGAAGTATTGGAGCGTGTGCAGATGAAAGATGTGAATAAGAAATTTCCTGCAGAGTTGAGCGGTGGTATGAAAAAACGTGTAGGTATTGCACGCGCAATTGTGTTGAATCCGCATTATCTTTTCTGCGATGAACCAAACTCTGGTCTTGATCCTCAGACCTCACTTGTTATCGATAAACTGATCAAAGAGATCACCTCAGAATATAATATCACAACCGTTATCAATACCCATGACATGAACAGTGTGATGGAAATAGGTGATAACATCATTTATATGTATAAGGGTGATAAGGAATGGGAAGGTACCCGTGAAGAGATCATCTTCAGCAAGAATGAAAGACTGAACGAATTTATCTTCGCCTCCGAGTTCCTGAAAGATGCCAAGGATATGCGTATGCTTGAAATGAGTGGCAAGATTGATAATGACAGGAATATGGACGAACTTATTAAGTAATTTTAAGTTCATTTGTCAGCTTTTATCCCCTACTTTTGTGGCACTTTAAAATTCTTATATGAGTATTTTAGTTAATAAACAATCAAAAATTGTAGTGCAGGGATTTACCGGTACAGAAGGTAGTTTCCATGCATCTCAAATGATTGAATACGGAACCAACGTAGTAGGTGGTGTTACGCCAAACAAGGGTGGCACTTCGCATCTTGATCGTCCCGTATTCAACACCGTTGCAGAAGCGGTGAAGGAAACCGGCGCCAATGTATCTATCATATTTGTACCGCCTCCATTCGCAGCTGATGCGATCATGGAAGCTGCAGATGCCGGTATTGAACTGGTTGTTTGTATCACAGAAGGTATTCCTGTTCAGGATATGGTTAAGGTAAAACTTTACCTCCAGGGACGCCAGGTTCGCCTGATCGGTCCAAACTGTCCGGGAGTTATCACTGCTGATGAATGCAAGGTTGGTATCATGCCAGGCTTTGTATTCAAAAAAGGTAAGATCGGAATCGTGTCAAAATCAGGTACACTTACTTATGAAGCCAGCGACCAGGTTGCAAAAGCAGGTCTTGGTGTATCTACTGCAGTAGGTATTGGTGGTGATCCGATCATCGGAACCACAACCCGCGAAGCGCTCGAATTGTTTATGAACGATCCTGAAACCGAAGCCGTTGTAATGATCGGTGAGATAGGTGGAGGAATGGAAGCAGAAGCAGCAAGATGGTATAAAGAAAATGCGAAGAAACCGGTTGTAGGTTTTATCGCTGGTCAGACTGCTCCTCCGGGACGTCGTATGGGTCACGCCGGTGCGATCGTTGGTGGTGCTGAAGACACTGCGGAAGCAAAAATGAAGATCATGGAAGAATGTGGTATCACCGTGGTTTCAAGCCCTGCAGATATCGGCGCGACAATCGCGAAACTCCTTAAGAAATAAGCGGATCATCCGCAAATATGAAAGGGCTACTCAGGTGGCCCTTTTTTTATGCGTTGTATGCAGGTTGGTTTTACCGCTTGTTAATTAAACTGTTAATTCCTCGCCTCGTTGCATTACGCCTGTGTAAAAGCGTACCTGACTGCATCATGAGGTAAATAGTTTTGATACCTTGCAAAGGGTTGCCACAAGCCACGCGAAGTGCGGCTTCAAAAAAAGAATCTATGAAGAGAATTTGCCTCCTGCTAAGCCTTATTGTATTAATGATCAATCTGAATGCACAACAGTCTATGAATGATTATCTGAAAGAATGGAAAAAGATTGATTCACTGATCGATATACGCGGTGAAACAAAAACCGCGCTTGCTGCTGTTGAGAGAATCTATTCTGAAGCCGTTACAAAGGGCAATGATCCGCAGATCATAAAAAGTCTGTTGTATAAGACATCCCTGGAATCCATCATTGTTGAGGATGCCACTCTGAAGGGGCTGAGCAAACTTGAAGCAGATGCATCAAAACTAAACCCTGCAGGCAAAGCAATACTAAACAGCATTATCGCTGAACGGTACTGGAACTATTTCCAACAGAACCGCTGGAAATTCTACAACCGCACTGCTACTGTCAACTTTAATAAAGAGGATGTTGCCACCTGGCAGGCAGAGGATTTCCATAAAGTGATCACTGAAAAATACCAGGCTTCGATAGCTGATGCCAGCGCGCTGCAAAAGGTCAGACTTGCTCAGTTTGAGTCCATTATCATAAAAGGAAATGTGCGTTCATTAAGGCCAACTTTGTTTGACCTGCTTGCACATCGCGCCCTTTCTTATTTCCAGACCGACGAACATTCAATCACAAAACCTGCAGATGCATTTGAGATCAACGATCCTTCTGCATTTGATCAGGCAGAGAAATTCGTGGTTGCAGTATTCAACACAAACGATACAGGTTCTACTTATTATAACGCACTCAAAACTTACCAGTCGATCATCAGGTTCCATCTGAATGATCCGGAAAAAAGCGCACTGATAGATGCGGATATCGCAAGACTCGTATTTGTAAATGAACATTCCATTACCACCGATAAAGAATTGTTGTACACTAAATCGCTGGAAGATCTTGCTAAAAAATATGGTGATCTGCCTGCAGCCTCACAAGCATGGTTCCTGCTTGCACAACAACACGCAGACAAGGCCCGCAGTTATAATGCGCTGCAGGAAGAAACATATCGGTACGAATGGGTGAAAGCAAAGGAGATCTGCGATAAACTGATTGCACAAAAAGACTCAAGTGAAGGAAAGATAAATGCATTCAACCTGCTGAATGAAATCACAAGACAGGAGTTCACTCTTGAATCAGAAAAAGTAATTATCCCCGGACAACCATTTCTTATCAATACCAACTTCAGGAATTTCACCAAACTGTATTTCAGAATAATTCCTGTTGACGACAGAACAAGAAAAGCAATTATACAGGATCAAAACGAAGGACTCTGGAACAGGGTTGTTGCCCTTAAACCATCAAAAACTTTTGAAAAAGATTTCCCGGATACCAAAGACTATCAGAATCATAATGCTGAGATCAATATAGATGGATTGGCCGCAGGCAAGTACCTGCTGGTCACAAGTACATCTTCAAAATTCGATCCATCAACAGATGCGCTGGGATTACTAACGCTGAATGTTTCCTCACTTGCATGGATCAGCAAGGACAACACATATTT
>JBEVNF010000290.1:0-5332 GCA_040508255.1 Flavitalea sp. | reverse complement strand
ATGCAGAAACGAAGTTCAAGACTATGTTCAGTTGTTGAATCTTTTGAATAATGATAAACCAGCATCCCGGTATCATCAATGTTCCACTGCGAGTTTTTGGTATGGCGCCTGATATTATACTGAACTGAACCCGGAATTTGTTGATCCCTTTCATGGATCAGCTGCATTTGCCCTTGCATGAAGGGTTGCTTGTAAGCAATTGCGAAAATATCTGGAGCCTGTAACATGGCCGCAAATTTAATTCACAAACTTCAATATATCAGTTTCAGATTGTCATAATTCAAAATCCAACAATAAAATGACAAATAACAAATAAAATCAGCAGTTATCTGATTGTCAGGAAAATATAAATGGTTGGTGTTGAGCCATTAATCGAAGCTCTGGTTGCCCGCCGCAGCCATTTTCAGGATCTGATCGAACTGCTCAGGTGTCAGGTCGTTGTAGAAAAAGTAAACCGGATCGATGGGCCGGCCATTTTTGTGCACTTCATAATGGCAATGAGGACCGGTTGATTTACCTGTGCTTCCCACATAACCGATGATTTCACCCCTTTTTACCTTCGCCCCAGGTTTGATCTTCACCCGGAACATGTGTCCATAAAGGGTTTCGTAGCCATAACCATGATTAAGTATCACATAGTTTCCATATCCGTTTCCCGCGTTACCCGCCTGTTTTGCCACGCCGTTTGCAGTAGCATAGATCGGGGTACCCTGGGGAGCCGTGAAGTCAAGACCTGCGTGAAATCTTACGGTTTTATAAACCGGGTCGATGCGGTAGCCAAAACCGGAGGCTACACGTTTCAGTTCTTTATTACTGATCGGCTGGATAGCGGGAGTGCTTGCCAGAAGCTGTTCTTTATTCCTGATAAAGCCTGCGATCTCGGTATATGATTTTTCCTGGGCGGCCATCCTGCTGCTCAGATTGGTAAGATTTTCCATGATCGACTCTTCAAGATCAAATCGGGTCATACCCTGAACGAGTTTGATCTCCTGCTGTTGCTCGATCTGTTTTGAACGCGCACTATCCGGGATCGGGTTGGATTCAAAAATTTCACGGTAAACTTCGTTATCACGTTTTTCGAGGGTGAGCATCTGGCGCTGGAGCTCTACTGTGCGGTCCTGCAGCAGACCATAATTTTCGCGCAGACGTTCATTGGTCTGCATCAGGCGCTTTTCGTTTGCGGAAGGAAAATACCGGTAAGCTATAGACACTATAATAATAGCGGTCACAAGTGCGGCCGAAATAAAACCAAAAACGCGCAGAAGCGTGACACGCAGGGGCGTCTCCAGCTTCTCATAGCGGAGGGTATTGGTATTATAGTAATATTTGATTTTCTTCACCTGAGTGCCTATTCCTTAACTTTGCGATCTTGCCGCTTTGGCAACTTACACAAATATAAAGACTTAAGAAAGTTTCAAATACCAAAGATCAAACAGTTTATGCTTAGCAGTGCTGAAATTCGTCAGAAGTTCCTGGATTTTTTCCGTTCGAAATCACATGAGATCGTGCCTTCGGCCCCGATAGTTGTCAAGAATGACCCCACCCTGCTTTTCACAAACGCAGGCATGAATCAATTCAAAGATATATTCCTGGGTAACAGACCGGTGCAATATCCACGTGTGGTCGACACACAGAAATGTCTGCGCGTAAGTGGAAAACACAACGATCTTGAAGAGGTCGGTGTTGATACCTATCATCACACTATGTTCGAGATGCTTGGCAACTGGAGCTTTGGTGATTATTTCAAAAAAGAGGCGATCGAATGGAGCTGGGAACTGCTTACCTCAGTGCTTGGTCTCGAAAAAGACCGGCTGTATGTCACCATCTTCGAAGGCGATACAAAGGAAAATATACCAAAGGACCAGGAAGCATACGATGAATGGAAAAAATGGATAGCAGAGGACAGGATTCTTCTTGGCAACAAAAAAGATAATTTCTGGGAGATGGGCGATACCGGGCCCTGTGGTCCATGTACTGAAATTCATGTTGATTGCCGGTCAGACGAAGAAAGAAAAGCAGTGGATGGTAAAACCCTGGTGAACAATGATCATCCACAGGTTATCGAAATCTGGAACAATGTATTTATTCAATTCAACAGGCTGAAGGATGGCTCGCTTCATCTTCTTCCGGCAAAGCATGTTGATACTGGTATGGGCTTCGAAAGACTGGTGCGTGTGATCCAGAAGAAGACCTCAAACTATGATACTGATATATTCACCGGCACCATTGAATTAACAGAAGAACTTACAGGAAAGAGGTACGGGAACACAGATAGTCTCCCTGATGTGGCGTTCCGTGTGATCTCTGACCATATACGTGCAATCAGCTTCACAATTGCAGATGGGCAACTTCCTTCGAACACCGGAGCTGGTTATGTGATCAGACGTATACTTCGTCGCGCTGTGCGTTATGTGTATTCATACCTCGATTATAAAAAACCATTGTTGAACCAACTGGTCTCAAAACTTTCTCTTCAATTCAAATATGTGTTTCCTGAATTGTATGATCAGGCTGAGTTTGTGGCAAAGGTGATCCGTGAGGAAGAAGAGTCGTTCCTGAAAACTCTTGATAAGGGTATAGGAAGATTTAATCTTTATACAACTTCTGAAACAGTTGCCCCCGTTGATGTACAGACTGAAGATGATATCCGGAAGGAACATGATCAGAACAAATTCAAAAAAGAACGTGACGCAAAGATCATCTCCGGTGAGTTTGCATTTGAGCTAAACGATACTTATGGCTTTCCGTTTGACCTTACCTCGTTGATGGCGAAGGAAAAAGGTTGGAGCGTTGATGAAGAAGGCTTCAAACAGGCTCTGCAGGTCCAGAAAGATCGTAGTCGTGCAGCTACGGCTCTTGATACCGAAGACTGGGTTATACTCGATGAAACCAACCGTTCTGAATTTATTGGATATACAAAAACTGAAACAGATACAAGACTTGTAAAATATCGCAAGGCAACTGCCAAAGGCAAACAATCATTTCAGCTTGTTCTGAAAGAAACTCCTTTCTATGCTGAAAGTGGTGGCCAGGTTGGCGATCGGGGCACGCTTCAGTTTGGTGAAGAAGTGATTGAGGTGTTTGATACCAAAAAAGAAAATGATCTTATTATTCAGTTTGCTGATAAACTTCCCGGTAATCTTTCCGCGCATGTAGTAGCTAAGATCGATAAAACACGCAGACAATCCATCTCTGTTCATCACTCTGCTACACATCTGCTGCACGCTGCATTACGTGCAGTGCTGGGTCAGCATGTTGCACAAAAAGGTTCGCTCGTAAACGATGAGCAACTGCGTTTTGACTTCTCGCATTTTGCAAAGGTTACGGATGATGAGATCAGAAAGATTGAAGCAATCGTTAATGAAAAGATCCGTGAAAATGTTCCCGTTGTAATAAAAGAGATGGGACGTGAAGAAGCAATGAACTCCGGTGCAATGGCATTATTTGGTGAAAAGTATGGAGATCGTGTGCGCGTAGTCGTTATAGATCCATCTTATTCAGTTGAGCTTTGTGGTGGAACACATGTTGGTTCAACCGGGGAGCTTGGCGTATTCAAGATCAAACATGAAACGGCTGTAGCGGCAGGTGTTCGTCGTATTGAAGCATTGAGTGGTGCAAAAGCTCTCAATTATATAGATGATCAACTTGCACAATTTGATCTCATCCGCACACAGTTCAGGAACCCAAAAGATCTTGGAAAAGCAATAGATGCCGTTGTTGCTGAGAACGCGGAACTAAAGAAAAAACTCGAACACCAGGAAAATAGATTACTCGTTGGAATACGCAACGAATTACTGCAGAAAGATCAGATCATCAACGGCGTAACCTTTGTTGGTGAGATTGTTAACGTAACAAATGCAGACGCACTCCGCAAGCTCGTTACTGATCTTAAGAACAATCTCCACGATCACCTTGTGATCCTCGGAGCAAACATCGGCGGAAAGCCTTTTATAGCCATTGGTATTTCAGATACCGTAGTTGCAGCAAAAAATCTTGACGCAGGCAGGATCATCAAAGAACATGTGGCCCCATTAATAAAAGGTGGCGGGGGCGGCCAGAAGAACCTGGCAACTGCAGGTGGCCAGGACGCAGGGGCGCTCGACGAAGTAATTAATAAAGTAAAGGGGCTGATATAGACCCCTTTTTCTCTTAACAAAAATTTTAATCTCCGAAAATTTTCGTAATTCTCCGGTTTCCCTATATTTGATCTACGAAAATTAACGTAGATAAAAAATCAAATCATGGCGATAAGCAAATACCTCGTACCGGCGATCGTACTACTGGCAGCAAATGTTGCAGCGATCGATACCGTTCATGCCCAGGATAAAAAGAAATCCCGCAAGTCTTCAACAAGGGAAGTAGTTGTAGATGGCGAAGTGAAGGAAGTGATCGTGGACGGTTACAAACTTGACGGTGACGAGATCGTGATCAGGAAAAAAGCCGGTAAGGATTCGAAGGTGACCGTTGAGATCAAGGATGACAAAATTCTTGTAAACGGCAAGCCAATCGAAGATTTCGAAAGCGAAGATGTATCAGTAAGTAAAAGAAAGCCAACAAGGATCGTTTATGGAAGTCCGGCATCTCCATTCAGGCAGGGCACTGTGAGGGCTTATGGTAGCCAGGTTCCGGAATATGAAGCACAAAACCGATTGTTCCAGGCGCTTCCAGGATTTGAAGCACCGGATCCTGATCGTGCATTCCTTGGCATCTCCACAAGTAAAACCGAAAGTGGCGTTGAAATCCTGCAGGTAACTTCAGGGAGTGGTGCTGAAAAGGCGGGACTAAAACCAGGTGATGTGATACGGACCATCGATGGTGAAAAGATTGAAAGCCCGGACCAGGTTACTTCTGCCATCCGCAAACATAAGATCGACGACAAGATCGCTATTTATTACAAACGCGACGGCAAGGAAAACAAAACCACCGCTACACTTGGTAAAGCTGAAACCCTTACTGTAACTGGTTTTAAGAGAGGACAGGCTTTCGATGGCAATGGCAATTTCGAGTTCCAGACTCCTGGATTCAATTTCGACAACGGCGGAAACTGGAACACAATTTCGGTTACTGGTTACCAGCGCATCGGGATTCGTGCCCAGGATACCGAAGATGGAAATGGCGTAAAGGTTCTTGATGTTTCTGATAATTCACTTGCAGAGAAGGCCGGACTGAAAGAAGACGATATCATTACTTCTCTTGATGGCAAAAAGATCACAAGCGCAGATGAACTGACCGCCGCTGCAAAAGAAGCAAGAACAAAACCTTCATTTGAAGTAAAATATATGCGTGATGGCAAGGCTCAGACTGCGGAAATCAAAATTCCAAAGAAACTGAA
>JBEVNF010000166.1:0-3108 GCA_040508255.1 Flavitalea sp. | reverse complement strand
AGGAGAAAGCGACACAGCAAGTAAAGAAAGTTTATCCAACCCCCGAGCAGAAGTATCCAGGCAACAAAGAGGCGCAGGCTCTCTACAAGGATTCTGTCACAACTTTGGTAAATCAGCGTCTTGCAACTTTGCTCGACAGCACCGGCGATCAGAAGATCACCTGGTGGGGTAACTCATACCAAAAAGCAAAGGAAAGCGAACTGTTACTTGGTCTCGATCTCCAGGGTGGTATCAACGTGACACTTGATATCGCACTTGATGGTCTCATCAAAGGTCTTGCCAACAATCCGCGTGACCCACAATTGCTGAAGGCGATCGAAGAAGCGCAGAAGAGAAAGCTCAACAGCGATCAGAACTTCATCGACATCTTTGCAAAAGCATTCACTGATGTAAATCCAGGCGCAAAGCTTGCTCCGCAATTTGCGAACGCAGGTCGTAATAAATTAACCATCACAGCTTCAGATGCACAGATCACAAGTTATATCCGTGATCAGGCAAATGCTGCAATGGCTCAAACTTTCCAGGTTCTGAGAAGACGTATCGACAAGTTCGGTGTGGCCCAGCCAAACATCAGCCTCGATGAAGCAAAAGGTATCATCACCGTAGAACTTGCAGGTGCAACAGATCCTGAAAGAGTAAGAAGATTCCTTCAGTCTACCGCAAACCTTCAGTTCTGGGAAGTTTACACTTTTGCTGATCTGGGTGATGGACTTCAGAAAGCTGATAAATCTCTTGATACATACCTTAAGAACGGAAGCAAAGTTCCTGATTCATTAACAGTGATTGATACAGCTGCAGCGAAAGCTGATACCAGCGCAGGTTCTAACCCACTCTTCCGTTTGCTGAACCCTGCGGTTCCACAGCAAAATCCTGAAACAGGTCGTTACTATTTCTACCCATACATTGGTCTTTCACGTATTTCTGATACTGCCAAAGTGAATGAGTATTTCAGAAATCCTGTTGTAAGAAACAATTTCCCTGCAAACACAAAGTTCCTCTGGGGCAAGCAGGATCGGGATGAGAACGGAAAACTTTCATCTGTTCTGTTGCTTTATGCAATTAAAACGATCCCTGGTAAAGATGCTGCTCAACTGGAAGGCGAAGCTATCGAAGATGCAAGCCAGGAGTTTGACCAGATCACCAACGAGGTGAACGTTACCATGAAGATGACCAACTCTGGTTCACTTACATGGGAAAAAATGACTGAAAAGAACATCAACAAATCAATCGCGATCGTTCTTGATGATATCGTTTATTCTGCACCGAATGTTACCCAGAAAATTTCTGGTGGTAACTCCCGCATCACAATGGGTAGCGGTTCAGGAAACAATACCCAACTTGTAGTTGAAGAAGCAAAGGATCTCGCAAACATCCTGAAAGCCGGTAAACTGAATGCACCTGCAAAGATCGTTCAGGAGCAGGTTGTTGGTCCAACACTTGGCCAGGAAGCTGTACATGGCGGTATGTTGTCATTCGGTATTTCATTCCTCGTGATCTTCGCGCTGATGCTTGTTTACTATAACACCGGTGGTATGGTTGCAAACATCGCGTTGATCCTTAACCTCCTCTTCACCGTAGGTATCCTGAGTGCAATGCATGCAACATTAACTGCTGCAGGTATCGCGGGTCTCGTACTTACAATCGGTATGGCGGTCGATACAAACGTTATCATTTTCGAGCGTATCAAGGAAGAACTGTCAAGAGGTGCAACACATGATCAGGCTGTGAAAACAGGTTATCGTCGTGCATTGCCACCGGTACTTGATGGTCACGTTACAAGTTTGCTTACTGCGATCATCCTGGCTATTTATGGTCTCGGCCCGGTACTCGGTTTCGCAACAACACAGATCATCGGTCTCCTGCTGTCATTGTTTACAGGTATCCTTGTATCAAGACTTGTGACTGATTTCTATACCAACAAGGATCGCCATTTCAAATATTTCACTTCTGTTTCAAAGAAAATCTTCCGCCACGCGAACTACAAGTTCATCGAATACCGCAAGATTGCCTATGTAATCTCCTTTGTCATCCTGGCACTGGGTATCGCAGCAATCTTCAATGGTTTCAAAGAAGGTGTTGAGTTCAGCGGCGGACGTAGCTTTATCGTGCGTTTCGACAATGCGCAAGAGCAGTCTAAACTAAGTGATGCGCTTGAGAAGGAATTTGGTTCGCTTCCTGTGATCAAGACCTATGGTTCGAACAGCAAGTTTGATATCACCACTGATTACCTGATCAACCAGGAAGGTGTGAATGCCGACAACCAGGTTAAGCAA
Organism: Flavitalea sp.; assembly: GCA_040508255.1. GTDB lineage: Bacteria > Bacteroidota > Bacteroidia > Chitinophagales > Chitinophagaceae > DATHKG01. The sequence goes on along the minus strand of JBEVNF010000166.1, from coordinate 835 downwards.
AAACTTTACAATGGTCTGAAACCGTTCCTCGGTGCTGTTACAGAAGATCAGTTCTATACTATCAAGTATATCGAACAAACAAAGAAAGTTGATCCAACCATTTCTGATGACCTCCAGGCTGGTGCAAAATGGGCAACGTTCTGGTCATTGCTTGCGATCACCTTATATATCTTCATCCGTTTCCGCGACTGGAGATACTCTGTAGGTACTATCGTTGCGTTGATGCACGACGTACTTGTAACATTGATCGTGTTCTCATTCTTCAAAAACATTGTACCGTTCCCATTGGAGATCGATCAGCACTTTATCGCTGCGATCCTTACGGTGATTGGTTTCTCAATGAACGATACTGTTATCGTGTATGACCGTATCCGTGAAGATACCCGTCTCATGAAGGGCGAGCACACGCACACCATCGTTAACCGCGCGATCAATCAGACACTTGCCAGAACTGTTATGACATCATTCACGGTGTTCCTGACGATCCTGATCCTGTTTCTGGTAGGTGGTGAGGTAACAAGAGGTTTCGCATTCGCGATGCTGATCGGTGTGGTTACCGGTACTTACTCATCAATCTTTGTTGCTGCTCCCCTCCTCGTGGATCTGGCGCGCAACAAGCCTCTCGGCAAGCCGGATGCAACTGCAGTTGCTGCTCCTGCTGCAAAGACTACTGTATAATTAACTTAGTTGTACTTTGATAATCAGGCCGACCTCATGAATTTGGGGTCGGCTTTTTTCTTCCCCAGTGTTGAGGGGTTGGGGAAGTGTTTTGTGCCGCCTCATTTCCTTCGCAAAATCTTTGCTCAATTTTAAAAGTTAGCTCCTCTTCGCTCGG
>JBEVNF010000280.1:0-6255 GCA_040508255.1 Flavitalea sp. | reverse complement strand
CAATATTGCGGGCGGTCTTGTTTGCGAGATTGTGGGTACCGCTGCGATTGATAAAAATGAACTACTGAAAGAATGTAAGGAATTACTGACCGGCCGGTCCTGAATCACATTCTGCTAAATCCCTAACTTTGTTACATGTCAAAATATACCCTTGTAATTCACGGTGGTGCGGGTACGATCGTGAAGGAAGATATGACCCCTGAACTGGAGAAGGCTTATTACGATGGCCTGAAAGAAGCCCTGGATGCCGGTTATGCGGTACTGGAAGAAGGCGGATCAGCGGTGAATGCTATTAAGGCTGCTGTTGTGCTGTTGGAAGACAATATGTTGTTCAATGCCGGAAGGGGTTCTGTCTTTACAAAAAAAGGCGTGCAGGAAATGGATGCCGCCATCATGGATGGTAAAACACTTGATGCGGGAGCCATCGCCGGCATTCGCAATGTTCGTAACCCGATTGAACTCGCTACAGAAGTAATGCGAAATAGCAATCACGTCTTTCTTAGTGGAAAAGGTGCCAATGATTTTGCAATTAAACAGGGTGTAAAACTTGAACCTGACGAATATTTCTTCTCCCAGTTCAGATATGACCAATGGAAAAGTATCAGGGACTCTGACAACTACTCACTAGATCATACGCATCAGCAACTTGAGGAGCTGATGAAAGATAAAAAGTTCGGCACCGTTGGTGCAGTTGCCTGTGACAAGGATGGCAACATTGCAGCTGCAACGAGTACCGGTGGTATGACCAACAAAAAATACGGAAGGATAGGTGATAGCCCGGTGATTGGCGCCGGCACCTATGCAAACAATACAACCTGTGCAATTTCGTGTACGGGTCACGGTGAGATGTTCATTCGTTCTGTTGCCGCTTACGATGTAAGTGCATTGATGCAATACAAAGGATCTTCACTTGAAGATGCCATGCAGGAAGTTGTAAATACAAAGCTTGTAAAGATCCGCGGCGAAGGTGGAATGATCGGTGTAGACAACCAGGGGAATGCATCCATGGTATTTAACAGTGCAGGCATGTATCGTGCAATGCGAAGCAGTGATGATACCATGGAGATAGCGCTATATAAAAAATAGATATTAGTTTGAATTCTGCATTCAGATCACAGATACAGGAGCATCTTTCCAAACTACTGAATTCTCATGTAGATGATTTCACCCTTGAGTCTATCCATGGTGGTTCGATCAACGATGTGTTCAGGCTTGAAACGGATCAAAATTTTTCCCTTTGTTGCAAGATCAATGATGCCCCAAAATTCCCGGGAATGTTTGCTGCAGAAAAAGCGGGACTTGAACTTCTTGATGCACAAAAGATTTTTCGTGTACCCAAAGTCTACGGCCATACCATCATCGAAAACAAACAATTGTTGTTTCTTGAATGGATCGGTAAAGGAAAAAAGACAAAACTATTCTGGCAGAAATTCGGAGAACGGTTGAGTGAATTGCATTCAATAAACACTGAACAATTCGGATCGGATCATAACAACTACATGGGTGCTCTCAGCCAGTCGAACCGGCGACACAAAGCATGGTCAGCATTCTTTCTTCACGAACGTATCGTACCGCAGGTTAAGCTGGCAATTGATGCGGGCCTGCTTCAGGCTTCCTGCGCCAGCTCTATTGGAAAGCTTTCTCCGATCCTCGATTCCATGTTCGGATCATCAACCCCCGCTCTGGTGCACGGTGATCTATGGAATGGAAATTTTCTATGCGACGATAATGATGAACCGGTATTGATTGATCCGGCAGTTTATTTCGGGCACCCTTCTGTCGACCTTGGCCTTACAACCTTATTTGGAGGGTATGACAAGCAGTTTTATGAAGCCTATCATCACTTAAAACCATTTACGGCCAATTACCAGGAGCAGTGGGAAATATGTAACCTGTACCCATTGCTGATCCATCTGAACCTGTTTGGAAGCGGCTATTTACCGGATGTTCTGGCGATCATGAGGAAGTACGGGATACTATAAATTATTTCCGGAATTCTCAAAATATTCCTACCTTATACTGTCTTACCACCCCCTCAACTCCAACTTGCTTTACCGCTTCAAAATCTTAATAGATGAAAAAATCTGTTTTCTACTTTATTGCATTTGTAGTATGCATAATAGGTGTGGCTGCCTTCAGGCCGAAACTGGCTGATGTCAGTACAAGACCATTACCCGCAGCAACTGCATTCCAATCGATCACAGCGCTTGCCTTTGCACCGGATGGAACCTTGTTTATCGGCGATTCAAAACTGGCAACCGTTTTTGCCGTAAAATTAAAAGATGTCAAGGCCGTCAAGGTGGCTCCGGCTATCAATGTAAAACAGGTAAATGCAAAGATCGCAGCGGCGCTTGGAACGGACGCTGTAACGATCACTGATATGGCCGTAAATCCGATCAGCAAAGCGTTGTATATCGCAGTACAGGATCCGAAAAGCTCAACACCGGTTCTTTTAAAACTGAACGGCGAAAAACCCGAGCTTGTTAAAACAGAAGGATTAACAATCACTTCAGTTGCACTGAACAATGCACCGGCAGAAGATGCGAAAGATCAGCGTGGCAGACCGATAAGAATGTCAACTATATCTGATCTTGGTTTTGATGATGGAAAACTATTGGTGAGTGGTTTGTCTAATCATGAATTCAGTTCATCATTCAAAAGCATTCCATATCCGTTTACTGATAAGCAGGACGAATCAACCTTAGAAATTTATCATGCTGCACATGGTCGTTATGAAACTTCTGCACCTATCAGAACATTTACAACCGGTGTGATCAATAACAAAAAATACCTGATAGCAAGTTATACCTGCACACCCCTTGTGTTGTTTCCGATGGATGAGTTACAACCTGGAAAACATGTAAAAGGCAGAACAGTTGCTGAAATGGGATCCGGTAATTCACCTATAGATATGTTGAGTCTTGGAACCGGAAGTGAATCATTTCTTTTAATGGCAAACACAAAACATCCTGTAGCGAAAGTTGATTATAAAAATATTGCTGCCTTTGAAGGTACACTGACAGATCCTGTAAAAGGCACGGCTGGCGTGAATTTTAAAGCAACACCAACAGTTAATGTTTTGCAGATGGATAAGCTGGGCGATCACCAGATTCTGATGATGCAATTGCAAACCAATGGTGATCTGGACCTGGTTACATCGGATGATAGTTCCTTATAAGTTTATAACCCTACAACTGATCAGGTTGAGTTTCGTGCTTAGCCTGATTTTTTTGTTTGTGATATGTCTGCCTGGATGCAACAATAAGCAAGAAGGATCTGAAGTGATCTACGATGGAGATAAAGCGGTAGGAGTGGTCATTCACGCAGATCCAGAAAAAGGGTTATTGGCCAATCACTCTCTGGTACAGATAAAACCAATGGATCATGCAGAAGAAATCCTGGGTAATTCAGCCATCATCGGTAATGAGAACCTCATCGCGTTTTATCCCGCGGTACCATTTTCGCCAGGCAAAACATACCAGGTGTTCTACAAAAACAAATTGATCAGTGAGTTCAAAATAAGAAACAGTACTTCAGTTGCATCAACCAGCATCACAGCAGTTTATCCATCCATTGATAAACTCCCTGCAAATCTGCTTAAACTTTATATTGTATTTTCTGCACCCATGCAGGAATCGGTTTCATCAAAATATATTCAGGTTATTGATGAAAAAGGTGATACTCTTAAAGATGTGTTTCTTGATCTTCAGCCTGAACTATGGAATGAATCAAGAACGGTCCTGACCACCTGGTTCGATCCCGGCCGCATTAAACGTGATCTTCAGCCAAATCTTGAAAAAGGTAATCCCCTGATCGCAGGTAAGCAATACAAGGTGATTGTTTCGAAAAGATGGAGCGACAAAGAAGGACAGCAACTTACAAATGATTTTCAAAAACAGTTTGTGGTGATCCGGAGGGATGAAAAGGTTCCTGATCCAACCACATGGAAGCTCATAGTGCCACCTGCAAATAGCAGCGATCCGTTGAAGATCAGCTTTGATGAATCACTCGATTATTTTCTGTTGACAGAATGTATTGCTATGATTGATGCGCAGGGCAGGCCAGTCAAAACAAAAATTGAGATCAGTCCGGGACAGAGAGGTGTTGAAATTTTTCCAACACCTTTCTTGTCACCGGGAAAATATAAACTTCGCGTTTTATCCAAACTGGAGGACCTGGCGGGCAACAACCTTAACCGGCCTTTCGACAATGATCTCAGGTCAGCGCAAAAGAAAGAGGTTCCTTATGTTGAACTTGAATTCGATGTGGCAGGCAACAGCTCAGCGCTCTGAGCTTTATTTGAATTCTATCTGACCCCTGATCTCGCCACCCGGATTGGTTGCCGTATGAATGTTGACATAGTAATAACCTGACAGAAGGCTGTCTTCTTTCAGACTGGTGCCATCAACCGCTACAGTATTTGTGAAAGTTCCGCTGACTGTTGTTGGAAAGAGATGATGGAAATCATACTTAACTCCTGCATTTGATCCGCGCGCAGCTACACCATGGATATGTGCACCTGTGGCTGCACCGGTAAGGTCTTTGTAATTGACGGTAAAGGTGAGCATCTTTGAGACTTTGTTATAACTCACATCCAGTGTACCGGAAGCTGATGAAGTTTTTGCGGGTACTTCCTGTGAGCCCGCTATGCTGAGACCGGTTTTCGCAACCACATCATCATTTTTCATATCGTCATCATCCTTTTTACAGGCAACCATACATGTTGCAGACAGGGCTGCCATTACAAGAAATGCTTTAACATTCATGCTTATCGTTTTTAGTGTTAATGGTATTTCTTGCGCAAGAAGGATTGAACTGTCGATCGTATGATAAAAAACGGAGGATTCTATGCGATGGTTGCCTTGGATATTACATATCAAAACATAAATCCTTGTATTAGTTTGTGATAGTTGACCTAAAATGTTATTTTACAACCTGATGCGGTCAGATTTCCCCTGGTTTCACAACTACGGAACACAATTTGCCTGTGATAAATACCTTTTAAAATAAATGCTCGCGGTAACCATCTTAGGAAATAACTCTGCGCTTCCTGCGTATGATCGGCACCCGACGTCACAGCTTGTGACGCTGGAGGATCAGTTATTTCTTGTTGACTGCGGAGAAGGTACGCAGGTTCAGCTGGCTAAGTATCGTATCAGGTGGGGAAGGATCAACTATATTTTTATTTCCCATCTTCATGGTGATCATTATTTCGGGTTACCTGGTTTATTGAACAGCATGGGCCTGCTGCAGCGTGAACATGATCTTCACCTGTTTGCCCCGGCGCCACTCGAAGCAATCCTTGATCTTCAATTCAAGGCTGCCAACACAATACTTCCTTATAAACTTCATTTTCATCCGCTCACAAAAGGCGAACAGCTTATAAGGAACGACAGGTTCCAGATCGATTGTTTCCCGACAAAACATCGGGTTGAATGTTATGGATTCCGTTTTCAACAGGTGAAAGCACCGAGGAGACTGCTTGCTGAAAAAGCAATTGAAGAGGGTATACCCGCAGTTTTCTATGACCGGCTGAAACAGGGAGAGAACTACATCACAAAGGATGGTCATGTGATCTTTAACGAAACTGTTACTGAAGCCGCGCCTGCTCCGAAAAGCTATGCATTTAGCGCTGATACTTTGTATGATGAGGAACTGATACCAAGCGTGCGGAGTGTTGATATGCTTTACCATGAAACCACTTACCTGAAAGAGCTTGGTGAACGTGCCTACAGTCGTTTTCATTCCACAACCTGGCAGGCTGCAACAATTGCAAAGAAAGCAGATGTGGGTCGATTACTGATAGGACACTTCAGTTCGAAATACGATAAGCTTGATATATTTCAGCAGGAAGCGAGAGAGGTTTTTTCGAAGACTGACCTGGCTATTGAAGGGGTAACGTTTATAGCATAAAAAAAGCTCCTTCTTAATGGAAGGAGCCTGGCAGATTTATAAGAACTTCTTTATTTTATCATGCAATTCCCTGCTGACCGGCGTAACCGGCAAACGCAGATAATTATCAATCAATCCCAATTCGGTACAGAATGCTTTTACACCTGCAGGATTATTCTCTGCAAAAAGCAATTCATAACCCTGGATCAGCTTGTCATTCAACACCTTCGCGGTCTTAAAATCACCAGCTAAACAATAGCGCACCATATCAGTGAACTGGCGCGGGAAAGAGTTTGCAGCCACACTGATCACACCATCCATTCCACAAGCTATTTGTGGTAGGGTGAGCGCATCATCGCCACT
>JBEVNF010000202.1:0-8226 GCA_040508255.1 Flavitalea sp. | reverse complement strand
TCGGACCCTTGCCTTGCGGCTGAGCCAGAGGTTTATCCTGGGGTTTATCGTGAGCTCTTTTCTTGGGAGCTTCTTTTCTTGCTTCTTTGGGAATGTCACCGCTTTCAACTACTGCTTCTTCGGTAGAATTTGCAGTGGTTGTCTTGATGATTCTTTTCCTGGCTTTTCCCTTGTCGTCGGCGGGAGCGCCTTTGCTATCGCTTGCGGATACTGCCTGTTTATCGAGAACCTTGTAAATAAGGTCCTGTTTGTTGAGCTTCTTGGCATTTGGGATTTTAAGCTGCTCGGCGATATCAAGCAGTTCTGGAACGAGCATATCGTTCAATTGCAGAATATCGTACATAAAAAAACTTGAGAGTTTAACACTTGATCCAAAACCAATCTTAGTCGGTGAAATAATCTTTGTGAATTGAAATTTATCCGTAGGAAAAACTGATCAGCTAGAGAGATTTGGGTATCTTATCAGCCTTATTCCTCCACAATAATACATCAAAATTACAAAAAGCAAAAATAATTAGGCACCGGCGAGCACATTTTTAAGTATCTTTTGGGTCAGGCCTGATGGTTTCTATTGATCTCCCGAAACGTTGTCCCCTCCAATTACAGGCTGATTCGAACCTGCCACTGGTAAAGATTTTCCACTATTCCCGTTCAGAAAGATTGTTTGTGTAGGATGTGCAAATTCAATTCCACGCTCCCGGAAAGTTTCAATGATCTTCAGCAAAACTGCCTGTTGAGTATCCATCGATTTACCATAATCCGGTGAATCGATATTATAAACAACATCAAAATTCATGCTTGATGTATCAAGCTTTGAAAGATGCGTACGATCAAATACAGTGTCTGGCTGGGCTTCTACGATCTCACGGATCATTGTCGGGATCTGTTTCAGCATTTCATGACTGGTTTTGTAAGTCACTGCGATGGTGAAAACGATCCTTCTTCTTTCAAGGCGTTTATAATTGTGAATGGTCGTTTTTAACAGATCAGTGTTCGACACAATCAACTGTTCTCCGTCAAGACTTCTCAGTCTCGTGGTTTTTATCCCGATCTGTTCAACTGTGCCGGAAGAGGTATTACTTTTCACAAAATCGCCGATCTCAAAGGGCTTATCAAAAAAGATCACAAAATAGCTGAAAAGGTCGCCCAGTACGGTTTGTGCAGCAAGAGCGATCGCTATACCACCAACCCCCAGACCAGTGATCATTGCCCTTACATCAAAGCCGAGATTTCCAAGCATAACGATAAAGCCCACAAACCAGATCAACGCTTTCACAACCACCATCACCCCATTCAGCTGCCTGATCCTGTCAGCAGATTCATTGCGTCGCTTCATCAGTCCGTTGATCGATAAATTGATCGCATGTATCACCAGCCGCACACCGTAATAGAGTGTGATGAATGCCATTGCATATGCAAGAACCTTCTGTGTTCTTGCAGAAAGATTCAGCTCGGAAATGATATGATAATTGATGAACAGGTAAACATAGGGCAGCACATATTTCTCAACAACACTCAGCAGAATATCATCAAAGTTGGTATCCGTATTCTGGATCCATTTGGCCACTCTTTTTAAAACAACCCTGCGTAAAGTTCTTATGATCGCCCAGGTGATAAAAATACCCGCCAAAGCCATAAGATATGCCTGCACTGTGTTTCCCCAGTATACCTTATCAAGATAAGAGTCCATGTTCTTTATTTGAAAGATGATGAGTCCGCCTGGTGCGGACAAAAATTCTGTTTGGTGCAAAATTGCAGCCATCCCGGTTAAATCAACCGGGATGAAGGTTCCTTTTAAGAGAATTTAATCCCGGCAATCAGGCTGCAGCAGAAGTTTTGGATCAGATCTTATGGCTTGTGTACCACGAGTTTTCCATCTTCGTAAAATGGTAAAACATTGGCCACATCCGGAGTAAGGCAATAACGAATGTCTTTCTCAAGACCGTAACCTGTGAGACGAAGATAGTGTGATGCTTCTCTTTCCTTCATGAATTCATAAATATCAGTGCGCGCTGTGTTATAAAGCGTTTCAGCGATCTTTGAAGAATCACAGTTGATATTGAAATGCGCTTTTACACGATCGATAACGGCACCTGCAAACAAAAGATCTTCGATATTAACACGGTCTTTCCATGCAGCACATCCAAGGACCACGTTCTGATGGCGGCTTAGTAAAAATTCAGAAACAGCAGTGAGGTTTGGAAATGATCCGGTAATGATCTGACCCGCACCGCGCTCCAATGCCATATGTAACAGCTTTGTACCATTTGTTGTTGTAAGCACAAGCGTTTTTCCACCAATAAATTCTTTCGAATATTCAAAAGGAGAGTTGCCGTAGCCAAGTCCTTCAGCAATTAATCCATCACGTTCCCCGGCCGTGATACAATCGATTTTTCTGCCTATCTCCATACATTTTGCAACACTGTCAACAGGTATCACAGTTTTTGCGCCGTTGTATAATGCAGTTGCAATGGTAGATGTAGCACGCAATACATCGATGATCACCACGACGGTATTGTTCAGATCATAAAGATGCAGCAATGCAGGTGAAAGACAGGTGTGAAGTACGGGTTTTGAATTGTTTTGACTCATAGTTTAATTAGTAACGAATAATGCGGCAGGCGATCAGGTATTTCAAGGAATAAAATTCTGGTTGCTCAGCAGATCTTTCCATTTGTTGGATTCTGCATATGACCTGATGACTTCGTTCCTGGTTTCGAGATGAGTGCGGAGATATTTTTCCAGGTAAAATTTATTCACAAGCTCTCCCAACTTGCCATAAGGCGATTCAAACTTAACAATATCTATCATAAAGATACCATTCTCTATCTGTTTGAAATGATGCTGATGATGAAAGCTTTTAAAATCACCTTCGATCATCTCATCTGTAAAACTTAATGGCCGGCTCATCTCTGTGATCTTCATTTTAAGCACGCGCATCTTTCCAAGATGTTTGGCTTTCCAGGTAACCGTTTCACCCAGTTTGATCAAACCAGTGGTGGTTCCGGCAACCGCCTGCTCGTTGGTATGTACCATCGATTTTTTATGAAGATCTATGCTTCGGGCAAGATCAAAAACTCTTTCAATTGGCGCAGCAATGAATGTGGTGAGATGGATTTCTGACATCGGGGCGATGAGTTTTTCTGGATGAAAATCAAACAAAAATCAAGCCTTATTCAAAAACACGAACCCCACACACAGAGCTTGCTGATATCAGATAAAAGGAAACTTTACAATTTTAGCTTTCAGCTGCTTATCACGCACACTGATAAAAATTTCATTATCAATTGAAGCCTTGTCACTCTCTACATAGCCCATCCCGATTGCTTTCTGAAGGGTTGGAGACTGCGTTCCCGAAGTAACATAGCCAATCTTGTTACCATTACCATCGGTGATATCGTAATGGTGACGCGGGATACCCTTATCAACCATTTCGAACCCAACCAGCTTCCTGTCAACACCATTCTTCTTCTGTGCTTCGATCGTATCTTTCGAGGTGAAATCTTTTGTGAACTTTGTGATCCATCCAAGCCCGGCCTCAAGCGGTGATGTGGTATCATCGATATCGTTCCCATAAAGACAATATCCCATTTCCAGTCGCAGTGTATCACGCGCACCAAGCCCGATTGGCTTCAATCCCTGCGGACCACCAACTTCAAATATTTTGTTCCAGATTATATCAGCTGCGCCATCCTTATCTTCAAAATAAATCTCAACACCACCAGATCCGGTATATCCTGTTGCACTGATCAACACATTCTTCACTCCGGCAAATTCACCTTTGCTGAATGTATAGTATTTAAGATTCATAAGATCTGCATCAGTAAGTGGTTGCAGGATCTTTGAAGCGTTTGGTCCCTGGATAGCAAGCAGGCAGGTTTTGTCAGAGACATTATGCATCTCAACACCTTTTGTATTGTGATCTGAGATCCAGTTCCAATCTTTTTCAATGTTGGAAGCATTCACCACAAGCATGTAAACCTTGTTCTCTTCGACGCAATAGATCAGCAGATCATCAACGATACCACCATCCTTATTTGGCAAACAACTGTATTGCGCTTTACCTGCAGTGAGTTTTGAAGCATCATTGGATGTAACTCTCTGGATAAGATCAAGCGCATTTTCGCCTTTCAGAATAAACTCACCCATGTGGCTCACATCAAAAATACCTGCGTTTTTTCTTACAGCCTGGTGCTCGTCGTTAATTCCTGAATATGATATCGGCATATTGTATCCTGCGAACTCTGCCATCTTAGCGCCAAGTGCAATATGTTTCTCTGTGAACGGAGTGTTCTTCATCTTGCGAATCTGTTTTGTCTGAATGCCTGCAAATGTAAATCAAAGCCTTAATAACTATGTATTTAAAATGATTTTTGCTGTATAAACTCTTACTACGCAATTACTTGAAGTTAAATTACCATTAATGGTTGGCTCCCCCGGTAATTGGGGCTACCTTTGCACCTTTATTTACTAATTCCGCCGTTATTTATAACTCTTCGGGATTAATTAAAATTTAAGATTTGCAACCACTGCGTCAAATAACCGTTATTGGCGGGGGCAGTTGGGCAACAGCACTGGTTAAAATATTTTCGGAAAGCGATATTACCGTTCATTGGTATCTGCGATCGCAACAACAGGTTGATTACCTGCTTCAATATGGCAGGAATTCCAATTACCTGAGTTTTTTACAACTCAACATTCAAAAGATCCAACCAACCTGCAACCTGGATGAGGCTATCCATGCCTCTGAAGATATTTTATTTGCTGTTCCTTCAGCTTACCTCGAATCCGAAATCTCTGCACTCGACGAAGATGTGCTAAAAGATAAACAGATTTACGTCTCAATCAAGGGTGTCGTGCCTGATCACGATTGTGTTCCCACTGAGTTTCTGTATAAAAAATTCGACATACTGATCAGCCAGGTCATTGTGCTCGCAGGACCTTGTCATGCTGAAGAGATCGCAATGAACAGAAAAACATTTCTCACTGTAGCTGGCAATAACAACGCTGCTGTTGAGCGAATGATCACTGCGATCACATCACCGTATCTCAAAGTGATCAACAATGGCGACCCTGTTGGCGTAGAATATGCTGCAATCCTGAAAAATGTTATCGGCATAGCATGTGGCATCATTAAAGGCATGAACTATGGCGATAATTTTCTTGCAGTGATCGTAAGTAATGCGATGCGTGAAGTGAAAGCATTTCTTGAAGCATCAGACAACCATCAGCGCGATATTAACGACTCTGCTTATTTCGGGGATCTGTTGGTAACAGCATATTCTGAATACAGCAGGAACAGAACATTTGGTCAGATGATCGGAAGAGGATATAGCATCCCAATGGCAGAAGGCCGCATGAATATGGTGGCAGAAGGATATCCCGCGGTTCGTGGCATCTACAAGCTTGCAAAACAATTTGAAGTGAATATGCCTATCGTGAATGCAACGTATCGCATATTATATAAACAGGCATCGCCATATAACGAATTCAAACTGCTGGAGAGTTCATTAAGATAGAAGACAAATTCATTACGATAAATAAACGAGTGATCATGTATCACCGAAAAAACAATCGCTTATGTTATTATTGGCTACAGATTTAGATGGAACATTTCTTGGTGGTAAAAGCGTTCACAAACAACAGCTCTACCGGCTGATCAGGAACCGCCAGGATATCAGACTTGTGTTCGTGACAGGACGCGGTCTTGAAACAGTGATTCCATTGTTGAATGACCCCGTTATTCCCCATCCTGATTATATTATCTGCGATGTTGGTGCAACCGTTGTAAACGGAAGAAGCCTTGATCCCATCGAACCAATGCAATCATCCATTGAGGATAAATGGCCAGGCAGATTACCTGCACGCAACAAACTCAAAAAAGTAAAGGGTCTCAAATGGCAGGAAGTTCCACAATCACGCAGATGTTCATTTTTCTATGACAAGGAAACTGATATGGATGCATTGAAAGAAGTTGTAGAATCATTGAACTGTGACCTCCTGATCTCTGCAGGAAAATTTCTTGATGTGTTACCAAAAGGTGTGAACAAGGGTTCAACGTTAAAACAACTGATAAGCTTATTACAGGTACCTGAAGAAAATATTCTTGTTGCCGGTGATACGATGAATGATCTTTCATTGTATGAAACAGGTTACAAAGGTGTTGTGGTTGGAAAAGCAGAACAAAAACTTGTTGATGCAGTTCAGGGCAAAGAAAAAATCTATGTAGCTGAAGACGCTGGTGCCGGCGGTATTCTCGAGGCCATTGAACACTTCCCGGAGTTCCGTAACCTCGTCACTCATGAAGAAGCGATCAAACCCGTTGAACACACAGGCGAGAATCAATTGCTGATGGTGTATCACAGGTTGCCTTTCGAAGTGCGCGAGGTAAATGGTGAAAGAGTAAATGTTCCTCATAAAAGTCCCAACGGTATCATTCCTTCACTCACAGGATTTTTTCGCGGTGGAAGATCCGGCGTTTGGGTTGCATGGGAACAGATCGATAAAAAAAATCAATCACTGAGAAATATCTACGTTGATGAAGAAACATTTCCCAACCTGCTTGCCTCAAGGATAGGCCTTACAAAAAAAGATGTTGATACTTTTTATAAGACCTTCTCCAAAGAGGCATTCTGGCCTACTATATTTTCATTCATCGACAAGGTTCAGTTCAATCATACACACTGGGAGCATTTCGTAAAGGTGAACAGGTTATTTGCTGAGAAGGTGGCTGCAGAAGCGGATCATGGCGCACTTGTATGGCTACATGATTACAACCTGTGGATGACACCCGGAGTATTGAGACAATTAAGACCGGATCTGAAGATCGGTTTCTTTCATCATACCAGTTTTCCTCCTGCTGATATCTTTAATATTATTCCCTGGCGCGGTGAGATCATTGGTAGTTTGCTGCAATGTGATTACATCGGCTTCCATATTCCAAGATATGTTGAGAATTTTATGGATGTAGTGAAAAGCCAGATGCCGGTTAAAGTTCTCAAAACAGAAAACTGCACGGAACGTTTTCTCACTTATAGCTGCCCGTTAGGTGTTGAAACAATTACCACAGAGATCCAGGTGGGTGATCGCAGAGTGAGAATGGGTGCGCATCCGGTGGGTGTCAATGTAAATTATATCCGGGAATTACTGTCAAAACCTGAAACATCTACCGCCATTGAAGCTATCAGAAAAGAAATGGGCTCAAAGCAGGTGATATTAAGTGTTGAAAGACTTGACTATGTTAAGGGACCACTGGAAAAGATCTATGCTTTCCAGGAGTTTCTCGAAGAATATCCTGAGTTCCATGAAAAGGTTGTGCTGATCAATATCTGTACACCTCCGGCGCAGGGCATGAAGATCTATGAAAAGATCCAGCAGGAACTGGAACAGGCAATCGGCAAGATCAATGGTAAATACAGCACTGTAAGATGGACACCGATCCGCTTCTTTTTCCGTTCATTCAGTTTTGAAGATGTGGTGCAATATTATTCTGTTGCAGATATCGCATGGATCACGCCATTGCGTGATGGATTGAATCTTGTGGCGAAAGAATATGTAGCTGTTCAGGGAATGAAAGAAGCCAGCAACGGCGTATTGATACTTTCTGAATTTGCCGGGGCTTCTGTTGAACTGGGTTATGCCGTACGAACAAATCCTTATGATAGAAAATCATTGAAGGAGAGTTTGCTGCATGCGCTTGTAATGGAACAACCGGAAAGACACATGCGGATGCGTCGTTTGTTTGACAGCGTGAATCATTACAATATCGATTTCTGGGGTAATGATTTTCTTAAACAACTGGAAAATTCTGATCCTGAAAATGATTGGGCAGAGCAGGTTGCAGACAATGCGGTGAAAAAAGAAAAGCTGGAGCCGCAGGATATAGCGAGAAATTAGAACTTAATAACTTTTATTGGAACCCATGTTGAGATAAACTCAGCATGGGTTTTTACATGCGCGCAAGTTTTGCGAGCACTGCGGTTGTTTTGCACACCAATACAACTACTGAAGCATTTGCAGGTCCTGCGATAGCAACGATCTTCGAAAGACCGGTATTATCGTGGCTTTCAACAACCTGGGCTGAAAGAGTTCCATTTACCGGTTCAACATTATTTTCTGACATCGTTACAGTTTGCTGATCAGCGCTGCGGTGAATAACTACTACAAACATCAGGGCAAATACCACGGGAAGAATATGCATCGATAAACTTGTCCTTGAAAACCTCT
>JBEVNF010000153.1:0-6531 GCA_040508255.1 Flavitalea sp. | reverse complement strand
CTACCAGAGTGTCCCCGAATGTGTAAACTGTGCTTCTCTTCGTTTGATAAAGATCGTGCCCGATTTTAAACGATGAAGAAAGTTTACCAATCTCGTGTTTAAAATTTAGCAAAAATGTGGAATTAATCACAGTGTTCCTGGCATTGTATTCAGTCACACTCCCTGATACAAAATCTCCCTGAGGATGAATTTCATCGGGAACGCCGAGCGGTCCCGGAACTGTTTCTCTTCTTGCATCGTTATAAAGATCAACACCGGCCCGGTAACTGATATCAAGCCATTTTGCAGGTGAATAAACAAAACTTGCGTTCGCAATAACCCGGTCAACATCATCAACAAATTTTCTTCTGGATAGAACGAAGATTGGGTTATCGTTTGTTGAACCGACAATAGTTTTTTGAGTACCGTCTGGCTTTTCATAATCCCAGATATCCCATCTTGGTGAGAAGTAAGTCAACTGCTCATTGTAACGATCGGCCTCACCTCTCCTGCCACCGGATTTGATATAATTAACTGATGTGTTCAATTGAAATTTATCAGAAAATTTGAACTGTCCCCCTAATTTTACTGAGTAATTTTTGTAGTTCGTAAATGGCATTATACCATCCTGATTGAATTGGGAAAAAGATGCGTTAAAAATTGCTTTCTCGGTTCCTCCACTCAGGTTGAGACTGTTTCTTAAGGAACGGCCAGTCTTATAGCCATGTTCGTAATTGTTAAACAACTCGTCCGGATGCGTAGGATCAATTGCTTTCGCTGCTTCGACCGTAGGACCAAAGGCAGGCCAGAAGCTGGATGGATCGTAAACGTTTAGGTTACCCTGAGTATATAACTTTTGGGTTTCCGGGAATTTATTAATCTCGTCGATGCTACCTGTGGACGTAAAACTTCCGCGCATCTTCCCGGATTTTCCAGACTTTGTTGTAATTATTATTGCACCCGTTGCAGCACGCAGACCGTAGAGGGCAGTTGCGGCACCACCTTTCAAGACATTTATTGATTCAATATCATCCGGGTTAATGTCAGCTGCGCGATTGCTTATTCCTTTTAGAGAGCTTCCATCGCTCACATCAGTGGAGTTATCAATCGGGATTCCATCAACAACGAATAAAGGTTGAAAATCACGGTTAGGATCGAGCGAATTGATACCTCGCAGGATAATCTTCGCACCCTGCCCCGGAGCACCACCACCAGAGTTGATCTGCAAACCTGCGGCCTGTCCCTGCAATGCATTCACAATATTTGATTGTCTGCTTGCAACAAGATCAGCGCCTTTTACTTCCTGTGCAGAATAACCAAGCTCTCTTTTTTCACGACGTATTCCAAGAGCAGTAACTGTCACTTCTGTCAGATTTCCATCACCTGCTGTTAGCGTAAAACTAAGATCATTGGTCTTACTGTCCGTTACCGTGATATTGCGGATCTCAGAATTAAAACCAACAGCAGTGATCTGTAAACGATAATTACCGGCAGGAAGATCTGAAAAACTAAAACGTCCTTCGGCATCAGCTGCGGTACCATAGGTAGTGCCTAATAACAATACCGATGCACCGCCGATAGGCTCGCCGGTTGCATTCAACACGCGTCCTGTTACACCACCATTAATCCTTACAGAAGTTTTATGGTCATCAGCTTTGGGAGCAACCTTTACAGGATTGCCTTTCTTAACGATGATGTTTGAATTCACTACCTCATACTGCAACCCATAATTACTAAAAAGGTCAGTAAGTATCTTATCAAGCGAAATATCATCCGCGCTGATACTAACGTCATGGTAAGCTGCTACATCCGCACTTTTGTAGGAAAATGGAAGCTTTGTGATCTTTTCAATCTTGCGCAATGCTGTCGTCAGCGAAACATTTTTCAGTTCCAGCGACATCTTGATCTTACTCAAGTCCTGCCCGGCGCCGGGTTTCGCCATCAGCAGTCCGCTCACTGTCAGCAGGATACACAAAATCATCATTCTCATAAGTAACACTTGCATTTTGATAGCCGCAGCCGGAGGCGCAGCAGGTCGGTTTTTAACGTTGCATAGCAGTCTTGCACGATGCAGTTTCGCGTACAAATTCATAGCTTTGATTTGTTTGATAATTCTTAATCGGGATTTCAAGAAACACCGGACTGTTCCAGGTTGCAACTGGGGCGGTCCATTTTGTTTGATTTCGTTTGCTACATAATATGGTTTTGGTTATTTAATCACATAAGTTCCATCGTTATAATTCATTTCACTGTCGGTAAGTTTTGTCAATATCTCCAGCACTTTTGTTATTCCAATTTCCTTCTTAAAAGCTGTTGTGATCTTCACAGAACGAAGGGCCGGGTTGTCAACTATTATATTTACATCATAGGTTTTCGCCAGGTAAACTATAATATCACCGATGGTTTCATCATCGAAGATCATTTGCCCATCCTGCCACGCAGCCGTTTCATCAGCCTTCACAATCTTCTTCCGGATATCTTTCAGATCAGCAGCGATACTCACCTGCTGTCCCATTTCAAGCAGAGCGACCTGTCGTTCTGAATAATTCACCTTTACCTTTCCGCGTTTAACCGACACCGTTATTTTCTCCTGCTCCGGGTAAGCTTTGATATTAAAAGCGGTCCCCAGTACAACCGTACTGACTTTTCCGGTTTTGATTACGAAAGGTACTTTATCAGCATGCTTTACATCAAAGAAAGCCTCGCCTTTCAGCGTCACTGTTCGGACAGAGGCATCAAAGGTTTCCGGATACTCAAGCTTACTGTCCGCATTTAGCCACACCTGAGTACTGTCAGGCAGGATGATATAGCCGGATTGCTTTTTCCGGGTACTTTTGATCTTTGAAAGATCAGCTGCTATTGCATTGTTTAGCTGGGTTGTTCTGCCAGCAATGTACCACGTGAGTGCACAAACCATCACGAGCACAGAAGCCGCTATAGCAGGTATAACAAACCGGCGATGCCCGGGTACAGGATGCGATTGTTTTGCATAAAATTTCTCAACCATTTCCTCCGTGAGTTCATTGTTATCCTGCTTTATATAATCGAATAACTCATCAAACTCCTCTCGCGTACAGGTATCATCAAGATACCTTCGGAAAAGGTTTTCAGTACGTTTGTTCATTAATGCAATGTTTTCGGCCTAAGCTGTTGAAGAATGTTTTGCAAGGGGGGATACAGATATGACGTAGCAACCGATCGCCGCTCCTATCAGGTGAAAAATTTTTTTTGAAAAATATTCGCACTCGGCTTTTCCATATAATTTTATGAAAAAGGGTAATGCCTGAACAAACAGCCGGACCAATTTTAAAGAAACAAGATTTATGAAAGCATATACGATCAGCCGTTACAGCAAGACAGACAGTTTGATGTTGACCAACGTGGACAAACCTGTCATTCAACCAAATGAAATTCTTATAGAAATTCATGCCGCGGGAATTAATCAACTGGATGCAAAAATCAAGAGCGGTGAATTTAAGACCATGCTTAAATATAAGATGCCACTGATTTTAGGACATGATGTAGCTGGAGTTGTGATTGCAGTGGGCAACCAGGTTAAACGTTTCACCGCTGGTGATGAGGTTTACAGCCGTCCCGCTGATTATCATATTGGCGGGTTTGCCGAATTCATTGCGGTAGCCGAAGAAGATGTGGCGCTGAAACCAAAGAATATTTCGATGAACGAAGCTGCTTCTTTGCCACTGGTAGCTTTGACTGCCTGGCAGGCTTTAAAAGAAAAAAGTAATTTACAAAGGGGTCAGAAAGTCTTTATCCAGGCTGGCTCAGGTGGTGTGGGAAGTATTGCGATTCAACTGGCCAAACATCTTGGCGCGACAGTGGCGACCACCACAAGCAAAAGCAATTTTGACCTGGTAAAAACGCTGGGCGCTGATGTATTAATCGATTATAAAACGCAGGACTTTGAAAAGGAACTCAAAGATTACGATCTCGTGCTAAATAGCCAGGATACAAAAACTTTAGAAAAATCGTTGCGCATTTTAAAGCCTGGTGGAACCGCAGTTTCCATCTCAGGCCCCCCGGACACTGTTTTCGCTGATGAACTGGGACTATCGTGGATTCTAAAGACTGTGATTAGCCTTATCAGCTGGAAAGTACGCAGACAGGCTAAGAAAGCAGGGGTGAATTATTCCTTCTTATTTATGAAATCCAGCGGAAGTCAACTGGAGGAAATCCGTAGGTTGGTAGAAGCTGATGTGGTTAAACCGGTATTGGACAAAGTATATTCCTTCAGCCAAATGAATGATGCTGTTAGCTACGTAAACAGTGGCAGAGCCAAAGGAAAGGTAGTTGTTCAGGTCAAATAAGCACCGGGGTCTAAACAGTTGAAATCAGAACCATTCAGCAACAACCGTTGCTATTAATCCAAGGCTGCCGGTCAAATAGCGTTGAAGGGTTTTCAGCGCACCAGACATCTGGTTTTTAACAGTATGCTGCGATACAGCAAGCTTGTCTGAAATTTCTTTGTAGTTGAGACCATCTTCCCTGCGAAGCTTATACACCTGGCGTCGTTTTTCAGGAAGCATATTTACGGCCTGGTGAAGCAATGAAGAATATTCACGCGACTCAATAACGGATTCCGTATCAAGCTGATTTTTGCTGAGGTTATGAAAGACCCTATCCCTCATCCTGCTATCCGCTGCAATTTTCCGGAGTTCATCAATCACCCTGTTTTTGGTCATTCTGTGCAACCATCGTTCCATATCATCAATGGATGCAAGCGTTTCTTTTTGCTCCCAAAGTTTCAGGAATACATCCTGAACAATGTCAGCGCTTAACTGGGGAGACTTGGTCATTTTAAAGGCAAACTGAAAAAGAGACTTTTCGAATTTCCTGAACAGACAAGTGAAATGGCAACCGTTTTCCGGCAGCTCCATCCGATACCCGGTATAGGAATTTTCGTTCATCATTTGCAGTCAGTTCCTTTATTAATAAATTAAATTTAAGAAAAAGAAGCAAAAAACAGTTCAATTCATCTACTACTCATGCGAAAAGCGATAAAAAAAATCTTTTCAGCCGAAGGAATATCAGATATAATTTTTACCTATTTGTGCACAACGATTAAAACTGATGAAAGGACATCGACACATAACGCAGTACCTCAGGCAGAGATTCTCTCCAATATGTCCAGGTATGTCCACCCTCGCGGATCCTGAATTCATGCGGAATTTCCTTCTTTCGCATTGCGATATGCAACAAAGAATTTCCTTCAAATAAGAAATCATCATCACCACAGTCGATATACCATCTTACAGTTTTCTTTAAACTGTCTGGCATGTTGTTCGCCAGCGCAATAGCTGAATGACGGTTGAAATAAGATGCAACCGCGGTATCTGCCAGAGAAGGGTTGTCGCGGGAAATATTTTTTCGCATATCCTCCACCGTGAGTGGTCCGGTTGAAGCAGAAAGCGGGCATGCAGACGAGAACAATTCAGGATGATGCATCGCGTACATCAATGTTCCCCCACCTCCCATTGACAAACCGCTGATGGCACGAAATCTCTTTTCGGTTTTGATGCGATATGTTTTTTCAACAAAGGGCATCAGTTCCTGGAAGAAGAAATCCTCATATCTCCAGTCACCCTTTATTGAATTGAAATATCCTCTTCTGCCTGTATTGGCATCAGGCATTACAACGATCATTTCGGTGGCAATACCTGCCGCTATCGACTTGTCGGCTATTTGTTGGATCTCACCAAACTGAACCCACCCGGTCTGATCATCACCAGCACCATGCAACAGGTAAAGAACCGGGTAACTGCGCTGACTTGTTTCATAACCGGGAGGAAGATAGATCGCGAACTTCCGATCCATGTTAAGGATCTTACTTTTAACGATCAGGTTATCGTAAACCTTACTACCCTGTGCATTCACTGATCCGGTAACGAGTAAAAAAGCAAAAAGACAATTAAGCAAATTTTTCATGGCAGGCATTTATCGTTTATTGATGATCCAGGTTTTCGTGTGCGGTGGTAAGCAGGTAAAGTTTCGGATCGGAATTGTATTCCCAGAACATTACGCCACCCAATTTATTCTTTTTTACGTAACGACATTTCTCCTTCACCGATCTTTCATTGTCATAAGTGATGAATTGTCGTGTGGAATCATTGTACAAATAAGGTGCAGATGCCTTTTCATCCCAATGTTCCGTAAACCCGTTTTTACCAGCCACGCTGTCCTTTAGAAAGCTGTATCCACCACCCCTCACCTGTTTCAAAGCTTTACGTTTCAACACCGGTGCCGTACTGCTATCCAGGAACCAACTGCGACCATAAAAAGCCATTCCAACAACAAGTTTATGGGCAGGCACCCCTGCCTTGATAAAGGTTTTCACAGCCTTATCTGCTGAATTCTCTTTTTCAAAATCAGAAGAAGGAAAAAGATTTGTATGGTGACTGATAAGATCTTTCGGATGATAATCATATGTCATCAGGTTCACATAATCGAGATAATGCGCAGATTTTTTCATGTCCGCATTATCAACAAACTGGGGAAATCCGCCAACTGCAGTGGTAAGCAGGTATTGCTTATTGG
>JBEVNF010000058.1:0-5676 GCA_040508255.1 Flavitalea sp. | reverse complement strand
CATCGATTCTTGTACGAAGCGTCTTGATCTCTGAAGTCTTGTCAGAAAGTTTGCCTTCAAGTTCATTGTTGTAACCAGTCAAAGAGTCCAGACGGCTAACCGCTGCGCCATAGCTCTTTTCGATTTCTGTTTTGCTTGAATCAACAGCTACATACTGTGTTTGCAGTTGAGTGTATTGTTGATCAGATTGGTTTTTATCCCAAAGGAAATAACCCCATGTTCCCAGAATACCAACGGCCAGTAAGCCTATGATTAAGTTTTTAGAATCACGTTTAGGCGTTTCATTTGCCGGCGTCGCTGATGGATAATTTGATGTACTCATAATTGTGTAAATTTATGTTTCTAATGTTTAGAATCCGGTTATCGTTTCCCATGAAAACCGGGTTATGTGTAAGGGTTTGTCCAAAACCATGCCAGAAATATTTAGGGGTATCCTGACAAATTGTTAAAAGGCTGTAACGTACTGTTAACAGGGGATTGCAGCAATCATGTTTTTTAGGAGTTTTTAATTTTGTTGAATAAAGGGGTCAGTTCTCACATCGAATATAACAATGAATACAGACAAAATAATCGGCGAATGGAAGAAGAAAAACTTCAAGCCGGTTTATCTTTTTGAAGGAGAGGAAAGTTACTTTATTGATAAGCTCACAGAATATGCGGAAACCAAAATTCTGACAGAAGCAGAAGCGTCATTTAATCTCAGCATCTTTTATGGCAAGGATGCGAACTGGGTAGATATCATCAATGCCTCCAGGCGATACCCGATGTTTGCCGACAGGCAGGTTGTGATCCTGAAGGAAGCACAGCAAATGCGCGATATTGATAAGCTTGCGCAGTATGTTGACAAGCCACTCAATTCAACCGTATTTATCATAAGCCACAAAGAAAAGAAACTTGATGGCAGAAGTTCACTCGCAAAACTGATCAAGGATAAGGGAGAGATAGTTTCTACAAAGAAGCTTTATGAAAACCAGTTGCCGGACTGGACCACTGATCTTGTAAAGTCCAGAGGGTATACCATCGCACCCCGTGCCCTTGGACTGCTGATTGAACATATCGGTAATGATCTTAGCCGGATAGAGAATGAGATCGAAAAAATGCTCGTTAACCTTAAAGGGCGCGACAGTATTTCAGAAGACGATATTGAAACCTATGTCGGGATCAGTAAGGAGTACAATACTTTCGAACTCCAGGCTGCTGTTGGCAAAAAGAATCTTCCAAGGGCGATCCAGATCATCACTTATTTTGAATCAAATCCCAAAGCCGCGGCTATTCAAATGGTATTGCCATTATTGTATGGCTTTTTCAGCAAGGCTTACATGGTAACGGGTATATCATCAAATGATGAAAAGGAAATAGCTGCAGGTATTGGTGCCAATGCTTATTTCGTGAGAGATTATATAAACGCCGCTAGGATCTACGGTCATGGTGGAATCGAAAAGGCATTGCTTTTACTGCATCATTACTATATGAGAAGCGTGGGGGTCAATGACAGGGGAACTGCAGATGCTGCTTTAATGAAAGAGATGGTAGTTAAGATGATGACCTAAGCGGCATCTTCTTTATCCTTTGCCAGCTGCGCTTTCAAAGCATCCAGTCCATTGAACTTTTTTTCTTCCCTCAAAAACTTCCTGACCGTGACGTTCATCTTTCTTCCATAAATATCCTGGTCAAAATCAAAGATGTTTACTTCAATGGTGCGTCGCAGGGAGTTATCAATAGTTGGTCTTACACCAATATTCATCATGCCTTTCCAGGTATTCAAAACTACTGGTAATTCGCCTTTATGATCTTCGATGGTTATATCAACGGCATAAACACCATTGCCCGGAACCAGTTTTTCAGGATTCGTCACATCAAGGTTCGCAGTTGGATAACCGATCGTTCTTCCAAGTTTGTTGCCTTCGATCACCGTGCCTTCAAAAAAGAATTTATAACCAAGCAGGTTATTGGCTTTATCAACATCGCCGCTCAATAGTGCCTTGCGGATATTGGTTGAACTCACAGTATTCTCGCTGATCACATGCGCCGGAATTTCTTTCAATCCGAAACCATGTTGCTTGCTGTATTCTTCAAGCAATTTATAATCACCACTGCGTCCCTGGCCGAACCTGTGATCATAGCCTATAACAATGGTGTGCGGTTTAAAGTGTTTCAGCAAAAATTCAGTGATGTATTCAGCCGCAGACAGCCTGGAGAATGCTTCGGTAAAAGGACAGATCACAAGATTGTCGATCCCTGCTTCGGCCAGGAGTGCTGTTTTTTCTTCGATGGTGTTCAGAAGGAAAACGCTTTTGGATCCATCGGTAACAATTCGACGTGGATGTGGATGGAAAGTAATGATCACTGATTCACCACCGATTTTCGCAGCTTCCTCATTCAACTGGGAGATGATCTGGCGGTGCCCGCTATGAACACCATCAAAAGTTCCTATAGTTACAACAGCCTTTTTAAATTCCGGGAGTGCATCGGTGTCCCTGTAAACCTGCATATCTTCAAACAGTTCTCTTAAATAATTTGCAAAAGTAACCATGATTTGCTTGAAAATCATGGTTACTTTTGCGGCAATTAAATTTCAAAAATGAGTCTGTACAGTCAGCGCGGAGTTTCGGCACAGAAAGAAGAAGTGCATAAGGCAACCGAAAAACTTGATAAAGGTCTGTTTCCAAATGCGTTTTGCAAGATTTACCCAGACTTCCTGAACGGCGATGCTGATTGGGTAAACCTTATGCATGCAGACGGAGCAGGCACAAAAAGCATCCTCGCTTACCTGTACTGGAAAGAAACCGGCGACATTTCTGTATGGAAAGGCATTGCTCAGGACGCGATCGTAATGAATCTCGATGACCTGCTTTGCGTGGGTATTCATGATAATTTCCTCTTCTCCTCAACCATCGACAGGAACAAGAAAACGATTCCCGGCGAAGTGCTGGAAGCCGTGATCAACGGTACTCAGGAGTTTTTCGATGAATTGAGGGCATTCGGCACAGATATTCGCTTCCTCGGTGGCGAAACTGCTGATGTTGGCGACCTGGTCCGCACTATCGCGGTGAACGGCACCATGATGGCAAGATGGCCCAAAAACAAACTTATCACAAACGATAATATCGCTCCAGGCAACGTTATCGTTGGATTTTCAAGCTTCGGAAAAACAGTTTATGAAACCGCTTATAACAGCGGCCTCGGAAGCAACGGCCTGACGAGCGCAAGACATGATGTATTGTCCAAACATTATGCAGAAGCCTATCCCGAGTCATTTGAGAACAGTCTTTCAGACGAAGTTGTATATATCGGACCACATAAAATGAGTGATAAGGTTCCCGGCGCAAGTTCAGAGATCGGCGATCTGAACATTGGACAGTTGTTGCTTTCTCCAACCCGTACCTATGCTCCTTTGCTGAAAAAGCTGCTTACGGAACAATTTGATACGATCAATGGTATTATACACTGCAGCGGTGGCGGACAAACGAAATGCCTGAAATATCTGCCCGCACCTATGCGTCTTATTAAAGACAACCTTTTTGAACCGCCTGTCATCTTTGATATAATTAAACGCGCTTCGGGTTCCGACAGCCGGGAAATGTTCCAGGTTTTTAACATGGGACACCGCCTCGAGATCTTCACTGATGAAGCTTCTGCCGCGAAAATGATTGCCACTGCCACTGAACTGGGTATTGAAGCCAGAATAGTAGGAAAAGTTGAACCTTCTGAACAAAAGGAACTTATTATCCGTTTTAAAGGAGAAGAAATCCGGTTTGAGGGTTGATTGCCACAAACTGAGACTATATGCCCCAGAATAAACATCATCCAAGCGACACAACGCAGGATTGTGAGTTTATTGTGTGAAATTCTGGAAAACCTCCATGGGCTTGCGTTTACGGAAAAGGACGTTCACGTTAAATGGTCATACTCACGGAGTTGCATCTAAGTATTTACACTGAAATGGTACGTTTTTTTTGCAAACACTATGAAGTTTAAAACCCGGATATTACATTTGTCCCGGTTCAGAGCGGAAAAAAGTTTAACTTACCCTTTTACAACGTCCTTAGAACATATTGTGTCTAAAAAATTGTTGATCCCGTACCCCCCCTTAAATCGGATTAATCAATTTATTTATATTAAAGTATGAGACAGCTCAAAATTGCTACACAGATTACCAACCGCGATTCGCAGGCAGTAGAAAAATACCTCCAGGAGATCTCGAAAATACCGATGATCACACCAGAGGAAGAAACTGTTCTTGCTCAGCGGATCAAAATGGGGGATCAGAAGGCTCTTGATAAACTTGTACAGGCGAACTTACGTTTCGTTGTATCAGTTGCAAAGCAATATCAACACCAGGGTCTCTCCCTGAGTGATCTGATCAACGAAGGTAACCTTGGTCTGATCAAGGCTGCTCAACGTTTCGATGAAACCAAAGGTTTTAAATTCATCTCTTACGCTGTATGGTGGATCCGTCAGTCAATCCTTCAGGCTTTGGCTGAACAAGGCAGACTGGTACGTCTCCCGCAAAATAAGATCGGTACATATAATAAGGCAAACAAGGCTTATATGGCTTTCGAGCAGGAGCACGAAAGAGAACCAAGCACTGAAGAACTTGCTGAATTGCTCGAGATGAGCGAAACAGAGATCAATAATATTTTCCAGAGCAATACCCGTCACACCTCACTCGATGCACCAGTGCACGAAGCAGAAGATGTAGCGATGGGTGATCTGCTGGAAGGTGGTGATGATACCGATGATGATGTAATGAAAGATTCTCTCCGTAATGAGATCCGTCGCGTTCTGAAATCGCTTTCTCCAAGAGAAGCTGAGATTGTAAACGCTTACTTTGGTCTTGACGGCGAAAATGGTGTGACCATCGAGCAGATCGGTCAGAAATACGATCTTACCAAAGAGCGTATCCGCCAGATCAAGGAAAGAGCTATCAAACGTCTTCAGAAAGCACGTTATAGCAACGCACTGAAAGCTTATTTAGGTTAGTATTTAGTAAGATAATTTCTCTTTGGAAACCTCGCCTCGTGCGGGGTTTCTTTTTATATTACAGTTTCGAACTTTCAGACAGTTTTTTGGTTTTATTTATGTCAGTAAATTCTTGCTGTTGAGATCAGGGTCAAGATATATTGTGTTTTATTGCTTTGTTTTTGCCGCGGCAATTTCATTTGTTTCCTGCGAAAAAGCGATCGATTTTACACCCGATGCCACCGAACCCGCGCTGGTTGTAGAAGCTATTATAGAAAATGATGAATATCCCCTGGTATCTCTTTCCTCCAGCTTTGACTTCTTCAGTAAGATTTCATTTGATATGCTTGCCGCATCGTTTGTACACGACGCAGAGATCATGATCAGCAACGGAACGCTTACCCACAGGTTAAAGGAATACGAAATACCACTGGCAGGAGATTACAAGCTTTATTATTACTCAATTGATTCTTCAGATATGGCCACTGCCTTCAAAGGTGAATTCGGTGGTGCCTACAGTATGACGATCAAAAGTGCGGGAAAAGAATATACTTCCTCCACTACGATCCCTTATCTGCTGAAAAGGATCGAATCTCTGAGTTGGGAAACTGTGAAAAATCAGCCGGATTCTAGCCTTGTAATTCTCTATGGCGAAACCACCGATCCTCCGGGACGTGGTAACTATATAAGATATTTCACTTCCACCAATGGCGG
>JBEVNF010000518.1:0-3391 GCA_040508255.1 Flavitalea sp. | reverse complement strand
CCCCGGTTCTCAAATCCTTCGTTAAGGGGACCCCCTGCATTGATCTGATCAGTTCATTCTTTTTTTCCGGGCCTCAACAAGGTCCGTTACTCATCATTTATTGGTTTAAGAAGTGAAACATTTTCCATTGGTTTTACTTGCACTATTTGTGCATACCCTCTCAATCGGGCAGGATTGTAATTTAACGTTGAAAGGTCATGTAGAGGATTCAGATACAAAGGATCAGCTGACCGGCGCAACTGTGCTGATCAGGTCATTGAATCTTGAGATCACGACAGATGACAAAGGAAATTTCAATTTTCCACGTCTTTGCCAGGGAACTTACATCCTGGAGGTCACCCACGTGGGTTGTGAACCGCTTACGAAAACGGTTGAACTTTCAAAGAGTACTCACCTTGATCTGTTGCTTCCGCATTTGAAAAACAATCTGAGTGAAGTAACCGTGTCTGCAACAAAGGCGATCGCAAGCACCGGCTTCAAGCAGGAACTTACAGGAACCAAACTTGAGCAGGCAAAGGGTTTGTCGCTTGCAGAAGCACTTGCAAAGATCAACGGAATTACGCTTCTGCAGACGGGAGCCACCATTTCCAAACCCGTGATCCATGGCTTACACAGCAACAGGATCCTTACGATCAACAATGGTGTGCGCCAGGAAGGACAACAATGGGGCAATGAACATGCGCCGGAGATCGATCCTTTTATCGCAGACAAGCTGGTTGTTATAAAAGGTGTGGATGAACTGAAGTACGGATCAGATGCGATAGGCGGGGTGATACTTGTTGATGCAAAGCCTTTGAGATATCTGCCCGGTTACCATGCTGAAATCAACACTGTTTATTTTACAAATAATGATCAGTATGTGGTATCCGGTGTATTCGAACATCAGTTGAAAAAACAACCTGCCTTTAGTTACCGGTTGCAGGGTACATTTAAGAAGGGTGCGAATGTGAGAACACCTGACTATCGCCTCAACAACACTGCTTTGCAGGAAGAGAATTTTTCAGCCACTGCAGGATGGAAAAAAGAACATTATAATATTGAGGCATTCTACAGCCAGTTCCATACGCAGGCAGGCATTTTCACAGGATCTCATATTGGTAATCTCACAGATCTGCTGAATGCTATCGCTGCTGAAAAACCTGCTGATGTTTACCTGAATGAGAAAGGATACAATATTGATCGTCCTTACCAGGATGTAACGCATCGTTTGTTCAAACTGAAGTCAGCACTTTACAAAGGGGCACATAAGTTCAACCTTCAGGTGGCCGCACAGTACAATCAGCGCAAAGAATTTGATATAGTAAGAAGCAGCAGCAATACAAGGCCACAGCTGGACCTTTCCATATTAACGCTCACTGAAGATCTCAGCTGGGATCATCCGACAGTGTGGAATGGGCTGAAAGGAACGGCAGGCATTTCATTCATGCAGCAGGATAACTCATATGCCGGACGATATTTTATTCCGCATTATATTTCTGCAACCTATGGTGGTTACTGGATAGAAAAATGGAAGCAGGGGAAATGGGATCTGCAGGCGGGACTGAGAGGGGATTACAAAACCTTTTCAACACAACGTTTAAGAAATGGTATTCTTACTGCACACAGTTTTGATTTTACAACTTTGGGTGCTTCGGCTAATGCAGCTTACAGCTTTACATCTGATCTGAAAGCAAACCTCGCATTTTCACATGCAACCCGCGCACCGCATGTTAATGAATTGCTGGCAGATGGAATACATCATGGTACTGCCACCTATGAAGTAGGCGATATTGGTTTGAGGCCTGAAAAGTCATTTAACACATCATTGAGTATAAACTATGCCAATCATGAGAAAACACTCACTGTTGATTTGACTGTTTATAATAATCTTATCAATGATTTTATTTATCAGCAACCAAAACCTGATGAACCTGTACTTACGATTGCCGGTGCTTTTCCAAAGATCGAGTATGAGCAGACTGATGCTTTGCTGAGAGGTCTGGATGCAGCAGTGGGGTATGAGTTTGTAAAAAGTCTTGTACTGACTTCAAGAGTATCACTGCTGCGTGCCTACAACAGGAGAATAGATGACTGGCTGATCATGATGCCTTCAGACAGGATCTCAAATGAACTTGCTTACACATTCAATACAAAGAGAGAGGTCGAAAAGCCTTATATCAGTATTGAGTTTGCCAATGTTCTTAAACAAACGCGTGTGCCTGATGAACGTAATGGTAAACAGGATTATAAAGAAGCCCCGCCTGCTTATAACCTTTTGAACTTAAATGCAGCTTATACATTCAAACCTGGCAAGCATCCTTTAACCGTTGGCGCAGGTGTTCGCAATCTTTTTAATGTGGCTTACAGGGAGTACCTGAACAGCTTCAGATATTATGCTGATGAGGCGGGACGTAATGTTCAGCTTCGATTGAAATACATTTTATAAACCGCTCTGATCTATTTAAAAACAAAAATTATGAATCGAAATTTCCGGATGATCGCAATGGCCGCTCTTTTAGTTACAGGTCTGAATGCATGTAAAAAGGATGCAGTTGAAGAAGAGAACGATAACGAAGTTGTTACAACTCTCGAGCTTCATGTTACAGAGAGGAACACAACCAACCACCAGATCTTTAAGTTTGATGATCCGGATGGATTTGGCGCCGGCAATACACCACCAACCGTTGATGAGATTCAACTTGCCGCAGGAAAAACTTACGATGTTGAACTAAAGTTGCTGAATAAAACAGCTACACCGGAAGAAGATGTAACAGGTGAAATAGAAGAAGAAGCAGCAGCACACAGATTTTACTTTCTGCCTTCAACAGGCTCAAATATCACTATCGATAACCTCAATACGGATGGTAATGGGGTGCCGGTTGGTTTAACCAGCACCTGGACAACCGGCGCAGCTTCGAACGGCACCATCAGGGTTGTTTTGAGGCATTACCCTGACGGTGGGAAAGCTACAGGCGATGCAGTTGACAACACAAAGTCAAACACAGATATCGATACTGAATTTGATTTTGTGGTAAAATAATTATTTGGTCCAGTAATCAACTACAGTCACCTTGTCGAAATGTGGCCCGGCAAGAGCAACAAAGTCTTTATGTTTTGGATGTATCAGGTAAGCATCCCGGTCTTTCTCGCTTGAAAAAGTGGCGAGAAAGCAATGCGTAAGGCCCTGATTAAGGTTTTCCGGGCTGTTATTCAATCCCCATTCGAATGATTTGATAAGCGGGATCGATTTTGACAGCCCGGCAAAAGCCTTTTCAATTTTTTCTACATCAGCAGCTGATGATGACTCTTTGAATTTGATAAGTACTACGTGACGAAGGACTTTTCCCTTTTCCTGTGCATTAAGATCTGAAGTATTCATAACTGTAATTCCGATAAGCAGGATGATGATTTT
>JBEVNF010000512.1:0-4059 GCA_040508255.1 Flavitalea sp. | reverse complement strand
AAATCATGCAGATATGTATAAAATCACGTTATCCGTTTTAATGATCGCTGGGCTTGCTGCCTGTAAAAATGATAATAAAGAGGCGTCGGCAAAAGCAAATGCTACGGCTGCTGCCGAGGCAAATAAACCTACTTCAGGGGCATCTGTAAATTCAGATATACCTGCCAATGCTCAACTCTGCTACACAAAATTTGACAAAGACACTGTTCTGTTGAGTTTTACAAGAACCGGGAATAATGTGAATGGGACTTTGCTTTACAAGATCAATGAAAAGGATCAGAACTCAGGTACGATCACCGGTGAAATTATCGGTGACACAATCACCGGCGTGTACAGGTTTATGTCCGAAGGGGTCACGTCTGAGCGGGAGGTTGTGTTCCTAAAAAAAGGGGATGACATAATTGAGGGATTTGGTGATGTAGATGAATCAAAGGGTAGGATGGTTTATAAAGACAGATCAAAGCTCACTTTCGCAGATGATGTTGTTTTGAGGTCGACAGATTGCAGTAAACTTCCGAAGAAATAATCAAACAAAAATCCCGCATTGTTGCGGGATTTTTGGCTCAATTAGTTTTACCAGGCTTTGGATACACATCATGTGTTTGCGCCCAGTTGCGCCACTGTCGTTCCATTGAGGCGACCCGCTCTTTTTGTTGAGGGGCGAGATCCTTCGTTTCTGTTTGATCTTTTGAAAGATCATAAAGCTTCCAGGTTGTATCGCCGGGGGTTGAAACTATTTTCCAGTTACCGATCCTTGCATAGCGTGCGTTGAAATGTTCATTGAACAGATCGTTATGTCCTTTCGTTGCCGGGTTTCTAAACGCAGCCTGCAGGCTCAATCCCTGTTGAGGTGTAATTGTTCTTCCTTCATAGTTCGAAGGATATTTTGCTTTTGCCAGTTCAACAAACGTGGCCATGAAATCAATCACATGGCCGGTATTCTTACTAATACTTCCTTTGGGCGCAGTGATACCTTTTGGCCAGAATGCGATCATTGGTGTTCTTACACCGCCTTCATAGGAACTTGCTTTTGCAAAACGGTATGGTGTATTGGCAACGTTCGCCCAACGGGGCCCGATAGATGAGAAGCTGGTTTGCGGCCCAGGCATAACATCTTTGTCAACCGGATAAGCGATCTTTTCACCGGTACGTGTTTCATTCGGGCGATCGAAGCCTGGACCATAACGGGCCGCATCTTCAGGGCTCGCTCCGTTATCACTTAAGAATATAATAAGCGTGTTGTCGAGTTGGTTTGTTTCTTTCAGTGCCTGGATAATACGGCCGATACCCTGATCCATTCTGTCGATCATTGCTGCATGCACCGCCATCGCCGCTGCATCCCACTCTTTGGTTGGATTTTTATCCCAGCTGAGATCGTTATTGAGTCTTGGGGACAATGGGGTTGTTTTAGGATCAATAAGCCCTTTTTCAACCATTCGTTTGTATCGGGCTTCGCGGATCAAATCCCAGCCACCCTTGTAAGTGTCTTTATATTTCGCGATGTCTTCCGGTAATGCATGAAGCGGCCAGTGTGGTGCTGTTTCAGCAACATATAAAAAGAATGGCTGGTTGCCTGCATCATACTCACGGATATACTTAACCGCAGTATCGTTGATGGCATCTGTGTGATAATAATCTTTTGGCACTTCGGTGATGGGAGTGGTTCCGCTTACCAGGCTAAAGGGATCAAAAAAATCAACCACGCCCCAGATGTTACCAAAGTATTTTTCAAAGCCACGATTGGTTGGATACTGTTCTATTGGTGCAAATAAAGGATGCGAGGTTTTGTGATTGAGCCACTCAAGCTGCGATTTTGCATCAGGTTGTTCAATGGTGTTTGATACGTGCCACTTACCCGACATAGCAGTACGATAACCATTCGCTTTCAATACTTCGGCGATGGTGACAGTATTCTCCTTGATATAACCACGATATCCTGGCTGCGGGCGCTCTGTAGTCATTTCGCCTATGCCTGCCTGGTGATTGTAGATGCCTGTAAGCAATGCGGCCCTGGTAGGACAGCAACGTGATGTATTATAAAACTGTGTGAAACGGAGACCGTTGGCAGCAAGATAATCGAGGTTCGGTGTCTGCACTTCACCACCATAGCATCCAAGGTCCGAGTAGCCAAGATCATCAGCCATGATGAGTACGATATTGGGTCTCGTATCGTTAGCCTGCATTTGCTCATAAGATTTCTTCAAACCTGAAAATGCGACCAGTGCACCAATTGAACCTAACAATGCCGTATAACCGAATATGGATTTTATTTTCATACCAAAACAAAACTTGAGCGTTAAAGTTATGGATATCCTGTAAATGAAAACGGCGATGATAACATCGCCGTTTTTGAATTCAATATGTTAAGGTCTATTTCTTCAGAATATTTGAAAGAAAGCCACCGATTCCTCCAAAGCCTTTGCCGCCACTAAGACCGCCTATCAGTGAACCAAGCCCACCACTTTGTCCGCCACCGGTTTTGGCGCCGCCACCACCTCCAAGAAGGTCGCCCAGCCCGCCGCCGCCAAGCAAATCACCCAGACCTCCTCCTTTTCCACCGAGAAGATCACCGAGGCCACCGCCACCTGATTTCCCGCTTCCACCAAGGAGACCTCCGAGACCGCCACTTCCAAGCAGATCACTGAGACCACCACCTCCTGCGGTAGCTCCTGATTTGCCCTGTAATCCTTTGTTAAGCATATTTCCAAGAATCATTGGGCCTATAAAGCTGATAAGTCCTTTAGTGAGACTACCTATATTGATACCAGAGCTTTGAAGCTTGTTCCCTATGCCAAGGCCGCCAAGCATTGAAGCAGCGCCTGATGCATCACCAGTCGCCTGTGCACCGCTAAAGCCAAGTGTTTCTGCCGGTTGTGTTGCTGCTTCCTGAACATATTCATTCAATGCCTCAAGCTGTTGATCGTTCACGCCAAGGTAATTCGCTATAGCAGCAATATGTTCTTTCTCAGCTTCAACAAAATTATTATCTGACTTTGCAAAGGCAATGAGATCCGCGATCAAAGAGAATCGGAGTTCGCTTGCTTTCAGGGAATCAAGAGAACTCTTCAAACCTTCGCCGGTGGTATCCTGTGCAGCAGCAATGATCTTTTGTTGTTCGGGTTCTTCGAGACCGGCGGCTTCGCCAAGATTCGCAAGATATTCCGCTTCAAGATCAGACGCAGATGAGTCTGCAGTAGCGATCGATGCAATGGCTGTGATGTATGCTGTTTTTTCTTCGGTTGAATAACCTTCGAGTATCTGTACTGACATGTTATCTGATTAAATGATGAGATCTGTGGTTTGCTGTATAAATATACCAAACAGTAGGATGCAACGGAGGTTAAATAATGATGTCCTTTATTTTGATCTTACTGATATCCAGATCTCCTCTTCGGAGGATGGATCATTATTTTTATACCTGGCGCCGGGAATTTCAAAGTGAGGCCGGTCATCCAATTGATAAGCCGAGGCAACTCAATGTAGTTTGGAGTTAACCTGGGATATTATTTCATCAATCCTTTTTTGTCGTGTTGCAGGTTGTTTAGCAACAAGCAGACCATACAATGCGATCTTCTTTGTGGTTTTGCTGAGCTGATCGAAAGCTGCGGAGGCTCCCTTTGTTTTTTTTAAGGCTTTTGCAAGATCTTTTGGAATCACAAGATTTTCCACTTCATCATAGAGGGTCCAGGAACCATTTGCTTTTGCCTCTTCAACTATTTTGATTCCGGCTTCTGACATCAGTCCTTCCTCTGTGAGTCTTTTGATCTTATCCTTATTGATCTTTGACCAGATGCTTTTGGGTTTTCTTTTTGTAAAGAACTGGTGCGCAGTTTCGTCATCGATTTTGATCTTTTTGCTGTCGATCCATCCAAAGCATAATGCAGCATCAACTGCTTCGCTCCACGTAACAGATTTTTTGTTAGATGCTTTGGTTTTAAATACAAGCCAGACGGCAGTTTGGGTTGAGTGGTTTTTTTCGAGCCATTTGCGCCATGCATTGGTTGATTTTGGGTGAAAGACGGGGATGGGGTCCTGATTTGTCATTGTAGGTTTGCCCTT
>JBEVNF010000509.1:0-4683 GCA_040508255.1 Flavitalea sp. | reverse complement strand
AGTGGTTCACAATATTGATCTTAATTTTCAACAGCTTAAAATAGTCATATGCAAATTATAACTGCCGAAGAAGTAAAGAAGAGACTGGACAGTGGAGAGAAGTTAAACCTGGTTGATGTTCGTGAACCAGCAGAAAACGCGGAGTTCAATATTGGTGGTAAACTTGTTCCGGTTGGTCAGATCCGCAATATGGATGTGGAAGAACTGGAGCCACTGAAGAACGAAGAAGTTATCTGTTATTGCCGTAGCGGTGCCCGCAGCGGACAATCCTGCCAGATTCTTGAATCGTTGGGCTTTACCAATGTAAAGAATCTCGAAGGCGGAATGCTTGGCTGGCAGCAGAAATTCAGCTGATAATTATTTGAACGGCCCTTCCTTTAACAGAAGGGCCGTTTGCAATTATAACTTAACGTTGAGCGCCACCATAAAATTCACACCCGCCATAGGGAAGTAGAAATTTTCTGTAGTTAAAGCGCCGCCATAATAATAGCTGAAAGTATAACCATTGGATTCATACTTCCTGTCGAAAAGGTTAAACACCTGCGCACTTAAGCTGATCTCCTTTGCAAGTAGTTTTTTAAACGTGTAGGCCACACGAAAATCCTGCACAAAATAATCATCGATGCTTCTTGATTTGTCCGAAGTGTTATCAAGATACTGACGACTCACATACTTGCTGAAAAGATTCAATTCAAGATTCTTCACCGGTGTGATATTTACAGCGCCAAAACCTGTAACAGCAGGGGAGAAGGAAATATCAGTTTCGCCATGTGCAATAACCTTCTGTTCGCCCAGGTCATAGTCGTCAATGAACTCGGTAAAATTTCGGATCCGGTTACGGCTAAGCGTTAGATTGGCTGAAATATTCAGCCAGCTTGTCAATACGGTCTTTCCCTGTAACTCAATACCCGCACGGTAACTGTCAGGTACATTTGTTCTTGTTTGTACCCCAACATCATTGATCTTGCCGGTCTGTATCAACTGGTTTTTGTACTGCATGTAATACAGTACGGCCGACCAGCTGAAGTTTGCATCCTTCTTTTCAAAACCCAATTCAAAATCATGCAGTCTTTCTGGTTTTGGCAACTGGGTCAAACCTGCTTCGAAATCATCGCGGTTCGGCTCTTTGTTACCCATTGCATAGGACAGATAAACCTGGTAGTTGTTCTTGTTATACGAAACACCAAACTTGGGATTTACAAAATCATAAATGTTTCTTGATTTCAGGTCAGGGTTGTTCCTGAAACCTCCCAGGTTATACAATACACGACGATACTGAATATCGCCAAACGCGCTGAATGCAGGAGTGAAAGCATACTGATATTTCGCATATCCATTAACGTCAGTCTTGTAAGCATTCAGATCATACCAGCGATAGTTGATCGGGAAACCGGTTGATGCCCATGGAACCTGGCCGAAGTGATGACCATCATATCTGTTCCAGCCACCACCGATTGTGAGTTCGCTTTTTGCAGATTTATATTGCACTGAAAGAACCTGGCCATAGTATTTATTGTCAAGCCATAGCTGACGTACAAGATCTGTTTCTGTAACCGTTCCCTGGTCAGGCAAACCATAATCAGCGAATGCTTCTCCGGCACGGTAGTTCTCATAATATCCTTTTCCTTTCGAGAGGAAGAGTGCAGTGTTGAAACTCAACCGGGGATTGAACTGATGATTAAACAACAATTGAAAATGGTCCTGTTGATAGTTATCTGTTTCGTTATCATAAGGATCACCGGGTTTTTCGGTACCTGAAGAATTGTAGGTGCGATCCGTATCCAGCATGCTTTGAGGGATGCCGTTCCAGGCCTGGTAGGTTTTTTCTTTTCCGGAAAACACGTTGAATCTTAAGGATGATTTTTCCGTGAGATAAGCACCCGAGAGATAGTATGATTTCAGATCACTTGAAGCGCGATCAACAAATCCATCGCTCGAAACTTTTGAAAGTCTTGCGTCGAGTGTGAAGTGATCAGCGATAAGACCGGTGCCTGCTTTCACAGTATGTTTCCAGGTGTTGAATGATCCGCCACTATTATTGATCTCTGCGTAAGCATTGGTGTTTACTTCATTTGTGCTGAAGTTCATGGTTGCGCCAAAGGCACCTGCACCATTTGATGAAGTACCCACACCGCGTTGAACCTGGATACTGTTTACGGAAGATGCAAAATCCGGAAGGTTCACGAAGAACAATCCCTGTGATTCGGCATCATTGTATGGAATACCGTTGATCGTCATGTTGATCCTTGTTGCGTCTGAGCCACGGATCCTGAGACCGGTGTAGCCAACGCCGTTTCCTGCGTCGGAATTGATCACTACTGATGGTGTCTGGTTCAGGATGGTTGGAAGATCCTGTGCGTAGTTGAGTTTTTCAATGTCGCGTTTGGTGATGTTGGTTTTTGTGAACGGTGCTTTTTCACCGGCCCGGATAGCCCGCACTTCAACCGGCTGCATCATGAGATTGATCCTTTCCAGCCTGATCTCAAGATCGCTGGTGCCTGGTAGTACGGTTTGTTCGGTTGATCGGAATCCGAGGCTGCTGATCCTCAGGCTTACTGTTGCCTGTTTGGTGTTACGGATCACGAAATACCCTGAGTCGTTTGTGAGCGTGGCACTGTTGCCTGATTCTACTGTTGCCGCTGCTACTGCGGTGCCGTTGGAGGCTTCTGTTACTCTTCCGCGTATTTGCTGGGAGAGAACAGCGTGGGAAACAAAAAGGTAGCAAATCCCCAAAAACAATTTTTTCATCTTCCATTAAGATTTAAATGGTTTCCCGCCGGGGCACACGAATTTTTAAAGTGTTTGCCGGAGAGATAAAAATTGATTGGAGGAAATGCTGCGAAAGCGAAGTGTAGGTGTGAACGTTGAAATCTACCTTCCCTGCGCAGGCATTACCCTGACCAGGTTCTACGGGTGTTATCTCAGCCTTGCCATTTTGCGCAAAGCACCCCGAGGAATCTGAAACTCGTTCCTTATAACAGGAACGGATGCAAATATAGTTACAAATAAGATTCTGTTGCTGTAACATTTTGAAGTTGCTGTTCGTCACAGTATCATAACCGGTTAAAATTTGGGTACGAACCTTCAGCATCACAATCATTATCAATTAACAATCAAAATATTACCAAAATGAAACGTATAGCCCTCGCCCTGTTCAGTCTGATGATCACCTTTGGAACAATTGCACAGACAACCATTAAAGACGCCAACGCAGAAGTAAGAAACGTAAAGAATTTTCATGCGATCAAGGTCCAGACCGGCATTGAACTTGTCCTGAACCAGGGTAAGGAAGAAGCGGTTGCAGTGAGTGCGAATTCGGTGGAGCATCGCAACAACATAAAGACCGTGGTTGAAAACGGAGTATTGAAAATCTATTATGATACCAAAATCTGGAAGAATTCAGGCAACCGCAGACTGAAAGCTTACGTCTCCATCATTAATATTGACGATATTGACATTTCATCCGGTGCGACTGTGAAAGTGGATGGTGATATCAGATCATCTTCACTTGGTCTTGATGTTTCAAGCGGTGGTGAGTTCAGGGGAAAGGTTAATGTAGATAAGCTGGTTGTTGATCAGAGTAGTGGTGCAACAATTAATATATCAGGCACAGCGGGTACCTTGAAGATTGATGGCAGCAGTGGCAGCAGCTTTAATGGTTATGATCTTGCCGTTGATAATGCAACCGCAGATGTAAGCAGCGGAAGTGGTGTGAACGTTACAGTTAATAAAGAACTAAATGCAGATGCGTCAAGCGGTGGCTCTGTTCATTACAAGGGCAATGGTGTGATCAAAAGTGTGAAAACCGGCAGTGGTGGCGGAGTTTCAAAAAGATAAAAGTCAAAAACAACCTTTA
The DNA here is from genome assembly GCA_040508255.1 of Flavitalea sp. Classification (GTDB taxonomy): domain Bacteria; phylum Bacteroidota; class Bacteroidia; order Chitinophagales; family Chitinophagaceae; genus DATHKG01. The sequence continues at coordinate 827 of JBEVNF010000509.1, read as the reverse complement.
ATATACAATCAGAAGTAATCATGAAAAAGTTATTCTCCCTGCTGGTGGCAGCAATGATGTTGACGGTGTCGCAGGCACAGCAGTTCAACGATCCCAATGTGGTGGTGCGCCAGGTTTCGGGATTCAATTCAATACGGATCAGCAATGCGATTGATCTTTACCTGACCCAGGGTACTGAGGAAGCGGTGGCTGTCAGCGCAGATAAGGCTGCTTACCGCGATCATATCAAAACTGTGGTTGAAGGTGGCGTACTCAAGATCACTTACGAGAACGTCGGGGATGGATTTAAGATGGGTAATCGCAAGCTGAAAGCTTATGTGGCTATCAAAACACTTGTGAAATTATCTGCTTCCGGTGCTTCTGATGTGCTGGTTTCCGGCAGGCTCACCGGAGATGAACTTTCGATTGATATGAATGGTGCCTCTGATTTTAAAGGCAGCATAGAATACAAAAAACTGGATATAAAACTAAGTGGTGCTTCGGATGCAAATATTACCGGTACTGTGCAGGAGTTGATTGTTGATGTAAATGGCGCAAGTGATCTGAAAGCCTATGAATTAAGAACTGATAATTGTGTGGTTGATGCGAGCGGTGCTTCGGATGTAAAGATCACAGTGAATAAGGAATTAAAAGCAAGAGCTTCGGGTGCCAGTGGAATTTATTACAGGGGTGATGGGGTGATAAAAGATATTAAGTCGAGTGGTGCCAGTACGATATCGAGTAAGAATTAATAATTGAGAGCGGATTTTTTTCCGCTCTTTTTTTTGAGTAGATATTCAGCTGAGAGTGTTGATGGGGGCGGGTTTTGCTCCACCCCGTCCGCCGCG
>JBEVNF010000130.1:0-8517 GCA_040508255.1 Flavitalea sp. | reverse complement strand
CGGTAACGATCGAATACCAGGATGAAAACTTTGAAACATTTACAAAGACCTTCAACGGTGTGACCGGCCGGATCATTCAACATGAATATGATCATATTGAAGGTAAATTATTCATCGATTACCTGAAGCCGCTCAAACGCAAACTACTGAAAGGAAAGCTGGATGATATCACCAAAGGCAAGGTGCGTACAGATTATCGCATGGTTTATAAACCATAATCAACATTATGTTCCGACCCGTTGTGTTCAACTTTTTTCTGCTGTTCATTTTTACTCTTGTGAGTGTTGCTTCAACAGCACAGGATTCAACCATAAAGTTTGAGAACAAGGTCGTGACTCTCACTGAGGTTGTGGTTCACAGTAACCTCAGTGCAGGAAAATTTATCCAGCGGGTAAAGGATGATAGCACCTTCTACAAGGCTTTCCGGAATCTCAAAGTACTCGGTTATACCGCCCTGAATGATATCAGGATGTATGATAAGAAATCCCGCGAAGTAGCCACACTCAACAGTCGTACCCGTCAATTCACAAACGATAATTGCCGCTGGATGGAAGTGCTGGAAGAAACCACTACCGGTGATATGTACACGAAAAAGAAGGAATGGAATTATTATACGGCTGAAATGTATGCCGGCCTTTTCTTCGCGATGGACACTATTTGCGGTGAGACCAATATTGTTGGTAGTTCCGGTTTCTCAAACAAAGGCAAATCAGGGATTGAAAAACACAAGGAGCAATTAAAAATGTTGTTCTTCAATCCTGGTAAACGTATCCCCGGAATTCCATTCGTGGGTGATAAGATAGCCATCTTTGATGGTAAGGCCGCTGAGCTGTACGATTTCGTGATCGATATGCAACCGTTCAGGGAAGAGATGTGCTATGTATTCAAAGTTATTCCCCGCGATGATCTTACAAGAGGACAGAAAGATGATATAGTGATCAATGAGATGACCACCTGGTTCAGTATTGCCAAATGGGAGATCCTTGCACGTAATTATAGTCTCAGCTATAAAGCAGGTGTATACGATTTTGATGTGGATATGCAGGTAGAATTGGGCCACTACGGCGATCTGCTTGTTCCAACCTTACTTCGTTACAATGGCAATTGGGATGTAGTTTTTAAGAAGAGAGAGAAGTCTGTTTTTACTGCTACTTTATTTGATTTTACAGGTAAATGAAAAAGGCTGAAACTTTGAAGAAACAGCCTTTCTGAATTTATAATAAGTTCTTCGCTTTCGTATAAACCCTCCATTTCTCTATCACGGTTGCCATATCTTCAGGCAACTCGCTATCGAATCTTACCTGCTCACCGGTTGAAGGATGTTTGAAGCCAAGTGTTTTTGCATGCAGCGCATGTCTTGGGCAGATAGCGAAACAATTATCAACAAACTGTTTGTATTTCGTGAAAACAGTTCCCTTTACAATTTTGTCTCCACCATACCAGTCATCATTGAACAATGAGTGTCCGATGTGCTGCATGTGTACACGGATCTGGTGCGTGCGGCCGGTTTCAAGCTCGCATTCTATCAGGGTCACATAACCGAATCGCTCAAGCACCTTGTAATGTGTGGTGGCATCTTTGCCAACCTCTCCATCAGGATACGCATCAAAGAGTTTTCTGAAACGCTGGTGACGACCAATATGCGCAACGACAGTTCCTTTTTCTTCTTCAAAATCACCCCATACAAGCGCCCGATACTGACGGTGCACGGTGTGATCAAAAAACTGTTTTGCGAGACTTGTTGCTGCCTTCGCGGTTTTGGCAAGCACCATCAGCCCGCTGGTGTTTTTATCGATGCGGTGCACGAGCCCAAATCTTGGAAGATTTTCTTCGCTGAGTGATGCATTTTGTTTCAACAGATAATGAGCAACACCATTGATCAAAGTTCCGCCGGGATTTCCACTGGCAGGATGCACCACGAGACCTACGGGTTTGTTGATGATCATGATATCATCGTCTTCAAAAACAATATTCAATGGCATTTCTTCCGGGATGATCTCTTCACCCTGGATCTCTTTGGTCGAATATACTATGATCTCCTGTCCAGGCTTGATTTTGTAGTTCGCACTGACGGTTTTGCCATCGATCAGTACAAGGCCGTTGTCTATCGATTGCTGTACTTTATTTCTTGAAGCTCCTTCGATCCTTTGCACCAGGAATTTGTCAATACGCATTGGCTCCTGCCCGCGATCAACGATAAGATTCATTCTTTCATACAACTCTTCGGATCCTTCTGCGAGATCATCATTCAGATCTTCAGGCAGTTCTTCTTTCTTCATTTTCATTCAGTTTCAATTTTCTATTATTACCATCCCGAAGCATGGTCATCTCCGCGATTATCGGCTATCGCTTCTATTTTGCCATCCTCATTGATTACGATCAGTTCTGTTCTTCCAATTGCGCCACGACTGTTGATCTTGTATCCCATTGCTTTCAACTGAGTAACTGTTGCGGGAGCGAAGCCATTTTCAACATAGATTTCATCGGGCATCCATTGATGATGAAACTTAGGTTTATTCACCGCGTCATACGGTGTCATCTTAAACTCAAGCAGGTTGATCAGCGACTGGAACACAGAGGTGGTAATTGTTGTACCACCGGGTGTACCAACAACTATATAGGGCTTTCCGTTTTTGAGAACAATGGTTGGTGTCATTGAGCTCAGCATTCGTTTGCCGGGTGATATCGCGTTTGCTGTTGTTCCAAGTGCGCCGTACATATTGGCAACACCGGGCTTAACACTGAAATCATCCATTTCGTTATTCAGCAGAAATCCTGCACCACCAACTACGGTATGACTTCCGTATCCACCGTTCAATGTTGTGGTTACAGCAACAGCATTTCCATCTTTATCATAAACACTGAGGTGTGTGGTCTCTTCAGATTCAGATATGTTGCCTGCACCAATTGCTGTACTGTTGCCGGCTTTCGACGGATTGTAATCCGCCATTCTTGCCTTTGCATAAGCATCGCTTGTAAGAGTTTTAACGGGCACCTTTACAAAGTCAACATCTCCAAGGAACTGTGCTCTGTCAGCATAAGCGCGTCTTTCAATTTCAGTCATCAGCTGAACAGATCTCAAGGTCTGGAATCCGTAAGTAGCGACGGGTTTGTCCTCAATCATTTTCATCATTTGCGGAAGCAACACTCCGCCACTGGATGGTAATGGCATGGTGATGATCTCATAACCTTTATAAGTGAACGCAGAAGCAGTTCTTTCAACCGCATCATAATTTTTGAGATCATCATAAGAGATAATACCATTGGATCGCTTCATTTCTTCGACGATCAGTTTTGCAGTTTCACCTTCGTAGAAACCTTTGCTTCCGTTGTCGCGTATGCGGATAAGTGTTTTTGCCAGATCATGCTGATATAAAGTATCGCCGGCCTTCCACTTGCCTGCATTCACAAATACCGGAATAACAGTATTGTATTTATTAAACTCTTCCTGTGAACCATTTAGTCCCCTGGCTTCTGCGGCAGTGAGCACAAATCCGTTCTCGCATAGATCAATAGCTGGTTGGATCAGTGCTGTAAAAGGTAGTTTACCATACTTATGTGCCTTAAAAAGTCCGGCAATAGTACCCGGAACACCGGCAGCAAGATGGCCATTCTGGCTTTTCGAAACATCAGCATTGCCGTCTTTGTCAAGGTACATGTCTTTAAAAGCGGTACCTGGTGCTTTTTCCCGGTAATCTATTGCCAGTTGTTTTCCATCTGACAGTGCTGCCACCATAAAACCTCCGCCGCCTATATTACCGGCGCCGGGGTACACTACCGCAAGAGCAAGTTGGGTTGCGATGGCGGCATCCACCGCGTTCCCGCCGGCTTTCAGCACCTGTATACCCACTTCACTTGCCAACGGATGCGCGGAAACGACGGCCCCATTCTGTACAAGCTTCCTTTTTTCGATCTTGTAGTTGTATGGTGTTACCGCTACAGGTGTAGAAGGTATCTTGCTCGTTTTGCAACCAGCTACGCCAATCAGAAGCAATGTAACCGTGATATATCTTATAATCATTAATCTATTGAATCAGGGTGCAAATTATGAATTTTCAACCTGTGATTAAGGTGTGAATTGGCTTATTTGTTAATCTCCTCATACATTCGCACATTTGCACATCTACATCTAAATTACTGTCTGCATTATGAGAAAATTCCTGATAGCCTGTGCATTGGTGATTACAGGCTTCGCGGGCTTTGCCCAGCTTCAGTCTCCCGAAGAATTTCTTGGTTATAAACTTGGTGCAAGGTATACGCCCCATTCAAATATTGTGGCATATTTCCGTCATGTTGCCGCAAACCTTCCCAACCAGATCAAACTGGAACAATATGGTCTTACAAACGAACGCAGACCGTTGATGCTTGCATTCATTGCATCTGCTGAGAACTTTCCGAAGCTTGAATCGATCAGGCAGAATAACCTGCGTCTTGCGGGCCAGGGAGAAGATAAACAACCTGGCGATGAAAATGCACCCGCTATTGTATGGCTCAGCTATAATGTGCATGGTAATGAAACAAATTCATCTGAATCATCAATGATGATGTTGTATGAGCTGGCTAATCCTAAAAATCCAAAAGTAAAAGACTGGCTGAAGAATACAGTGATCGTGATCGATCCATGTATTAACCCGGATGGTCGTGACCGTTATGTGAACTGGTTCAACACTATGGTGGGCAAAGTTCCCAACCCAAGGCCTAATACACGCGAACATATGGAACCATGGCCGGGTGGAAGATCGAATCACTACAACTTCGATCTGAACCGCGACTGGGCATGGCAGGCACAGGTTGAAAGTCAGCAACGTCTTATAAAATACAATCAATGGTTACCACAGATCCATGTTGATTATCACGAACAGGGTATTGAGAGTCCTTATTATTTCGCACCTGGTGCTGAGCCTTATCATGAGGTGATCACCGGCTGGCAGCGTGAGTTTCAGACCACGATCGGAAAAAACAATGCAAAGTATTTTGATCAGAATGGCTGGTTGTTTTTTACAAAAGAACGTTTTGATCTTTTCTATCCAAGTTATGGTGATACTTATCCTATTTATAAAGGAGCGATCGGTATGACCTATGAGCAGGCAGGTGGTGGCCGCGCAGGTGCTGCTGTATTGAATGCGGATGGCGATACGCTCTCACTGTATGACAGATTGCTGCATCACTTTACAACAGGTATCTCAACCATCGAAATCAGCTCTGTCAATTCAGCAAAGCTTGTACATGAGTTCAAAACTTTCTATGATAAAGCTAAGACTGCACCTGTTGGTGAATTCAAAAGTTATGTGATCAAGGCTGATGAAGGTGATAATCTTACCCGGCTGAAAACATTGCTTGATAAAAACAAGATCGAGTGGAGTTATACCAATGCAGCTAACCTGAGTGGTCTTAACTATTATACAGGTAAATCAGAAGCATTCAAAGCTGAAGCTGCTGATATCGTTGTAAATGCAAATCAGCCAAACTCAAACCTGATCAAGGTTCTGTTTGAAAGAACATCAAAGCTGAATGACTCTGTAACTTATGATATCACAGCCTGGTCAATGCCCCTGGCTTATGGTCTGAAGGCTTATGGTCTTTCTACATATGTATCAGGCGTAAACAAAACAGAGAAAGCAAAACCTGCAACCATTACAGGTGAAGGTGATGCCGCCTACCTTGTAAAATGGAACGGTCTCAGCAGTGCAAAATACCTTGCTGCACTCTTGAACAAAAAAGTGAAAGTGAGATTCTCTGAAAAAGAATTTACAACCAACGGACTTGAGTACAAGAAAGGAACGCTGATCGTAACAAAAACCAGCAACCAGGCGCACGGTGCGAATCTTCGTAGTCTTGTTGAGCAGGCTGCAACAGCAACCGGTGTTGAAGTGAAAGCGATCAATACTACGTTTGTAGATAAGGGTTATGATTTTGGTTCTGGCAATGTGCATTCTATCAAGGCTCCAAGAATTGCATTGCTTACCGGTGAAGGCGTTTCTTCATTGGGTGCCGGTGAGCTGTGGCATTTCTTTGAACAGCAACTTGATTACCAGGTTGACCTGATCAATGCAACAGATCTCGGAAGGATCAATCTTCGTGAGTATGATGTTGTGATCATGCCTGATGGTAACTATCGTTTCCTGAATGATAAAACACAGAACGATCAACTGAAAGCCTGGGTTTCAGGTGGAGGTCGCATCGTAGCAATCGAAGGTGCTGTTGTGAACCTTGCAAGAGCTGACTGGGGTATGAAACTGAGAACCGAAGAAGATGACAAAAAGGGTGATAAGAAAGATGATAAAAAAGAAGATTATGCAAATCTCAGAAAGTATGAGAACCGTGAGCGAGATCAGCTTGTAAACTACACACCTGGTGCGATCTACAAGGTTGATCTTGATAATTCACATCCGCTTGCTTTTGGATATCCTGATTTCTATTACACATTGAAACAGGATGATAATCTGTATGAGTTTTCAAAAGACAATGGCTGGAACGTTGGCGTGATCAAGAAAGATGCACAGGTTGCCGGTTTTGTGGGAACCAAACTTAAATCAAGATTAAAAGATGGTACCGTATTCGGCGTGATTGATATGGGAAGGGGATCGGTGACTTATCTTTCAGATAACCCGATGTTCAGAAGTTTCTGGGAAAATGGTAAACTTTTGTTCTGTAATGCCGTTTTCTTTAGCGGTCAGTAATTCAAAATATTCATGATGAGGATATGACGGGTTCCATTTGGACCTGTCATATTCGTTTATGAAGGGTACCGTATATTTAACGATAAATTACATTTAGCACTTATACCTTCGTTCGGGACATGATGAAAAAATTTACGCTGTTTTTATTATTGGTTGTTTCTGGTCTTGCTTCAGCTGCACAGGCTCCAACAGTTTACACATCTTCAGACATCTTTCTCGGGATAAAGAAACTTAAAGTGCTTGGCTCCGTGCTTTATATGGCTGCGCATCCTGATGATGAGAATACGAGGCTGCTGGCCTATCTCGCAAAAGATCGCCTGTATCGTACCGGTTATTTGTCGCTCACACGTGGTGATGGAGGACAAAACCTGATCGGGGATGAACAGGGTATTGATCTTGGACTTATCAGAACCCAGGAGTTATTGGCGGCAAGAAGGATCGATGGCGCAGAACAATTTTTTTCAACAGCATATGATTTCGGATTCAGCAAAACAACCGAAGAGGCATTGCAGATCTGGGATCGCAACAAGGTGCTTGCCGATGCTGTCTGGGTGATACGTAAGTTTCAGCCTGATGTGATCATTACAAGATTTCCGCCTGACAGCCGGGCGGGTCACGGTCACCACTCTGGTTCAGCGGTGATCGCACATGAAGCATTTATTGCTGCGGCTGATCCTTCGAAGTTTCCTGAACAGTTCAAATTTGGGATAAAGCCATGGAAGGTAAAACGTATTGTATGGAACTCTTTCCTTGGTGGAGGTAATGATAATAAAACAATAACGCTTGATGTAGGTGCATATAATTCATTACTTGGAAAAAGTTATGGAGAGATCGCTGCGCTTAGCCGCAGTCAGCACAAAAGCCAGGGCTTTGGTGTGAGCGGATCAAGAGGTGCGCAGATGGAAGCATTTTTACATACCGATGGAGAACAGGCAAAGTCAGATGTGATGGATGGTGTGGATGTGTCCTGGAAAAGAGTTGCCGGAGGTGAAGCTATTGGCGCCGCTATCGATGAGGTTATTAAAAACTATTCGCTCACAGATCCATCTCTTTCAATACCAGCATTGGTCAAGGTTTACAAGATGCTCGATAATCTCCAGGATCCCTACTGGAAGAAACTTAAACAAAATGAGGTCGCAGGTTTGATTGAAGCAGCCAGCGGGATCTGGATGGAAGCAACCACTACAACTCCTTTTGCGGTACAGGGTGACAGCATTCGCGTACAGGTTGTGATCAACAATCGTATGGGTGTAAGCGCATCGATTGCTTCTGTTCTTATTGACAGCATTTCAAAAAAGCTTGACTCAAAACTTGAGAAAAATTCAAATGTTACAGTTGCCGAAAACATACCTGTAAGCGCATCAAGACCGCTTTCACAACCATACTGGCTGGAAGAACAGATGTCAGAGGGTTCTTTCAATGTTTCTGACCAGAACAAGATCGGTATGCCGGAGAATCTTGCAGCAATGTATGCCACGTTCTACCTTACCATTGATGGGGTGAATTTTGTTTTTCCAAAACCGGTCCGTTACAAATTTACTGATCCGGTAAAAGGTGAGATCTGGCAACCGATCAACATTGTACCGGCTGCAACTATTTCCACTGATCCCGGTATTCTTGTATTCAGGAAAGATGAGAATAAACCGGTCGAATTCACTGTTCGTGTGAATGTAAACAAGAACATTGAAAACTATAAGGCAAAGATCACGACAAGATTAACCCATTCAAGCAAAAATTTTAATGATTCAGCCTTTTCTCTCACAAAAGGATTATGGAAAGATTATCTGTTCCAGATCGACAATACCATGATGCCGCGTGCAGAGCAGGATGTTCTCCG
>JBEVNF010000481.1:0-3903 GCA_040508255.1 Flavitalea sp. | reverse complement strand
AAGAATACGGATCAGGGCGAACAGATCACTATTCCAAATAAAGCATTGACTGAGCAGCTTGGTGAATTCTATGTGTACAAGGTTGGCGACAGCAATAAGGTAAGTCAGCAACGTGTAAGTGTTGGTACCGGTTTTAACGGGATGATCGTTGTGAGAGATGGATTGAAAGTTGGTGATCAGATCGTGGTTGATGGTGTGCAGAATCTGAGACAGGGTGCAGTTGTAAATCCGGGTGGTGCGCAGGGAGCAGGTGCCCCGACAGCAGCAGGTGGTGCACCCGCGGCTGAAGCGAAGGATAGTACGAAGAAATAAAACTTAATAAGACGATCTAATGATATCAGATGTATTTATAAGGCGGCCGGTCACATCGATTGTGATCTCGTTGGTTATTTTGCTCATTGGGGCTATTTCAATTATTAACCTCCCGGTGAGCCAGTACCCGGATATCTCGCCCCCTGTGGTGAGTGTTGCCGGTGTGTTCACTGGTGCAGATGCACAAACGGTGGAGGAGACCGTGGCCACACCTATCGAAACACAGGTTAACGGTACCCCGGGTATGTCGTTCCTTCAATCAAGCAGCACCAGTGATGGTCGTATGAGCATGAACGTTACATTCGACATTGGTACGAATGTTGACATTGCGGCGCTCGACGTACAAAATCGCGTGAGTGTTGCAGAACCCGTACTACCTGAACAGGTACAGCGTTTAGGTCTTACCGTTAGAAAAAGAAATCCTACGATCCTGATGGTAGCTGGTATCTACTCTCCAAACGGATCGCATGATATCAAATTCCTCGATAACTATGCAAACGTTTATATCCGTGACGCGTTACTCCGTGTTCCGGGTGTGGGTGATGTGGTATCGGTTGGACAGGATCTGAGTATGCGTGTATGGCTGAACCCTGCGAAACTTTCGCAGCTTGGTCTTACAGCAGATGATGTTGGTACAGCTATCCGCGAACAGAATATCCAGATCGCCGGTGGTAGTGTTGGTGGTGCGCCACAATATTCAACACAGGCTTTTGAGTTCCCGATCACTTTGAACGGGAGACTTCAGAACGAGGAAGAATTCGGCAACATCATCATCAAAACAAATACAGCAGACGGCAAGGTTGTTTACCTGAAAGATGTTGCACGTATTGAACTTGGTCAGTTTAGTTATGGTCGTGCGGTACGTGTGAACGGAAACCCTGCAAACATTCTTCTGATCTACCAGACACCGGGTAGTAACGCGGTTACAACAGGTGAAGGTATTACGAAGGCGCTTGAAGATCTCAAAGTATCCTTCCCTCCTGATGTTGATTACAAGATCTCTTTCGAGTCGATCACAGTTGTGAACGTTTCCATCGAAGAGGTTGTGCATACACTTGTTGAAGCACTTGTGCTCGTTACACTTGTAGTGTTCCTGTTCCTTCAGAGCTGGAGAGCGACGATCATCCCGATCCTTGCGATCCCGGTTTCCATCATCGGTACATTTATATTCTTTGCTCCACTTGGATTTACCATCAACACACTTACGCTTTTCGGTTTCGTACTGGCGATCGGTATCGTGGTGGATGATGCGATCGTTGTGGTAGAAGCGGTACAACACTATATAGATCACGAGAAGCTATCGGCGAAGGAGGCGACGAAACGCGCGATGAAAGATATCACCGCACCGGTTATCGCAATCGCATTGATCCTTGCCGCGGTGTTCGTACCGGTTGGATTTATTCCTGGTATCGTGGGACGTCTCTACCAGCAGTTTGCGATCACCATTGCGATCTCGGTTGTGCTGTCTGCATTCATCGCGTTGACGCTTACCCCTGCACTTTGTGCGTTGCTGCTGAAACCAATGAATCTTACAAAAGAATCAAGAGGTCTGAACAAGTTCTTCTATAAGTTCAATAATTGGTTTGCAAGAGTTACCAACTCTTACTCAAATGGTGTGAAGTTCTTTATCAGAAAGGCACCACTTGCTATGATCATACTTGCCTGTATCTATGTGGGCACAGTTGGTATGTTCCGCGCCAAACCAACAGGATTTATTCCGACAGAAGATGAAGGACGCCTGATCATTTCGGTAAACCTTCCTGAAGGTTCATCAAGTATCAGAACACAGGAGATCCTGAATCAGATGGCTGGTATTATCAAGGAAAAAGTTCCGGCGGTAAACAACAACACATCTATTGCAGGTTTGAACGCGATCAACTTCAGTTTTAAAACAAACAGTGGAACATTCTTTATCCAGCTTAAAACCTGGGATCAACGTAAGGACCCATCTCAGAAACTGTTTGCGGTGATCGGCCAGATGCAGAAAGAATTTTCCGTGATCAAGGGCGCGAATATTATTATCATTCCGCCACCGGCTATTCCTGGCCTTGGTAACACGGGTGGTTTCAGTTTCACTGTTGAGCAACGTGAGCGTGCGGGTGATATCAAATCGTTCGAGGCTACGGTGAACAAGTATATGATGGCGATCAATCAGCGTCCTGAAATCGCAAGTGCTTTTACCTTTTTTAATGCAAAAACTCCCGGCTACCATGTAACGGTTGACCGTGAGAAAGCCAAGAAGCTCGGTATACCATTGAGCTCGGTCTACAACACGATCTCAAGTTACATGGGAAGTGCATACATCAATGACTTTACAAGATACGGACGGAACTTCCGCGTGGTAACACAGGCTGATACAACCTACCGTAAGGATATAAGTGATCTCAATAACTTCTTTGTAAAAAACACAGCAGGTGAATCAATTCCTTTGAGCACCATCGTTTCATCAAAACTTACAGAGAATGCGGCATTGATCTCTCACTACAATCTTTACCGTTCAGCGGAGTTCAATGGTAACCCTGCACCAGGCTATAGTAGTGGTGAAGCGATCCAGGCTTTACGTGAAGTTGCTGACCAGGTATTGCCTGCAGGCTACGGGTATGACTTCTCTGGTTTGAGCCGTGAGGAAATTGCATCGGGCAACAGTACGATGATCATCTTTGGTTTGTCATTGTTGTTCGTGTTCCTTTTACTTGCAGCCTTGTATGAAAGCTGGTCGGTACCATTCTCGATCCTGCTTTCGATTCCGTTGGCGGCGTTTGGTGCGATCCTCGCGCTGATCTTTATACCACGTCTTGACAATAACCTTTATGCACAGATCGGTCTGATCACACTGATTGGTCTTGCGGCAAAAAACGCGATCCTGATCGTTGAGTTTGCGAAAGAGCGTGTTGACTGGGGTATGGAATTAGTGGCAGCAACCATTGAAGCGGTGAAGCTTCGTCTCCGTCCGATCATTATGACTTCACTGGCGTTCATACTTGGTATCACCCCACTTGTGTTTGCATCAGGTGCCGGTGGTGTTGCGCGTGAAACGATCGGTTGGACAGTATTGGGTGGTATGTTCGCAGCAACGCTGTTTGCGATCTTCCTTGTACCCGTATTGTTTGTATTGATCACGAGACTGGCTTATGGTAAAAAACAACTTGCTGAATTGCAGGCAAACTATAAACCCGAGGATCATAAAGACAGCTTACATGCTGACTAATCCCGGCATTAAAATGATATTGAAAGGAATTGACACAAAGGACGGCTTTTAGTAGCATCCAGGATTCTTAACGAATCCTGATCTTAACAAACAGGATTTTACCAGAAAACAAAACGGTCGCTTCGGCGGCCGTTTTTTATTTAACATTGTGGCGGTTAAAAACGCCATCATATGCGAATTGTTTCGAATCTCTTAGTGACTTTAGCGGCAGGATTGGTTCCGCTCCCGTTTATTCTGAATAACAACGAAGCCGGCACGCTTGTTAGTTCCCCTGTTTTGTTGCCAGCAAAAACTGATCAGGATACAACCTACCCCTACAAAAATGCAGCTTTACCTGTTGGCCAGCGAGTGAGGGACCTGCTTTCGCGTATGACACCGGAAGA
>JBEVNF010000124.1:0-5765 GCA_040508255.1 Flavitalea sp. | reverse complement strand
GATTATCAAAACCCGCATCCTGCACCTGGGCAATCGATCGTAAGGCCTGTCCGGACGTGTGCGCGCGGTTCATCCACTGAAGATCTTCCTCGTAGAATGACTGAACCCCAAGACTCAGCCTGTTTATGCCAAGCGACCGCCATTCCGAAAGCACACCGGAATTCACATCGTCAGGATTTGTTTCGAAAGTTATTTCTGCGTCGGCCGGGATCCGGTAGTTTTTGTGAAGCATCTCAAACACCTTGTCCAGCTCAGGTTTTGACAATAGAGACGGTGTGCCGCCGCCAAAATACACCGTGTGGATCGGCGCGCCGGAAAGGTAATTTGCCTGCAGCGGGATTTCTTTCAATAAACACTCTAAAAAATCGTTTTTAAGTTTCAGTGAAGTAGAGAAGTGAAAATTGCAATAGTGGCAGGCCTGTTTGCAAAAAGGAATATGAATATAGATGCCTGCCATGCTGTTTCTTAATTTTACAAAGTATTTGATCTGACTGATCGTAACCTCGTGACAAAGTTAAACGTATATCGCCACAAGCGGCTGCTAATACGCCGCCTGCCTGCCCTGCTTTCTGCATTGTTGTTTGCGGGCGCGATGTTGCTATCCGTTGGGACGATCCAGGCACAATACAAACTCTCTATCGATCCGATCGATCGTACGCCCGGCTTTATAAAAGACACGCTGCGTTTAGAGACGAATTTCAAAACCCGCGAAGCCTGCAGTGACTATATTTTCAAAATACCGGACCTATTGTTTGCCAGGGGCTTTATTTCTGCGTCGGTAGACAGCATGAAACTTGATTCGCTCTCTGCAAGGATAGAATTATATGTGGGTGATCCGATGATCTGGGCGGGGATAAGAACAGACTCGGCGGACAGGAAGATCCTTGAGGCAATAGCCTGGAACCCTTCGTCAATCAGGTCAAAGCCAGTTAATTTCCGTCAGTTCACATCTGCGCGGCAAAAAATGCTGAATTACCTTGAAAACAATGGCTATCCCTTTGCCTCAATAAAACTTGACAGCATCCTGCTTGCGGATGGACGATTGCAGGGACACCTGCGCATCGATCGCGGGCCGATGTATAAGATCGACAGTATCCGGAACATGGGCACCGCGAAGATCAGTAATTCATTTCTGCAACATTACCTCAGTATCATGAACGGCACCACCTACAAAAAGGAAAAGCTGGAAGTGGTGAGCAAAAAACTGGCGGAATTGCCATTTGTACAGGAGCGCGAACCATGGAACCTGACGATGCTGGGAACCGGTTCAATCCTGAACCTGAACCTGGTCCCAAAAAAGAGCAGCCAGGTGAACGTACTGATCGGGCTTTTGCCGGCCAATGCACAAACCACCGACAACAAATTATTGGTTACCGGAGAAGCAAATGTGAATCTTAAAAATTCGCTGGGTGGTGGTGAAACGATCGGATTAAACTGGCAGCAGATCCAGGTGAAATCACCGAGACTTGATCTCTCCTTTCAGCAACCCTATCTTTTCAATTCACCGTTTGGTGTAGATCTGCGTTTTGATCTCTTCAAAAAAGATTCCTCTTTTATCAATATCAGTGGAAGGGCAGGGGTGCAGTATTCTGTTTCTTCCAACCAGATGGGATCCGTGTTTATAGAAAACCTCCGGACAAATCTTCTCACTGTTGATACGAATCGTGTTAAAAATGCAAAACGGTTACCTGAAGAGGCCGATGTAAGTTCAGTCAACCTTGGTGTTAGCTATCAGTATTTCAATACAGACTATCGTTATAATCCGCGTCGTGGTAATGAGATAGAGATCACCGCATCAGCGGGTACAAAAAACATTCGCAAGAACAATGTGATCATTAAGCTCAGCGAAAAGGATTTTGATTTCAATACCCTCTATGATACTTTCCGATTAAAGAGCTACCAGTTTCGTGTGAATGTAAAGGCAGCGCATTATTTCCAGCTTACAAAAACATCCACCATCAAAACAGCTTTCAATGGAGGTTGGTTCCAGAGTCCGAATATTTTCAGAAATGAATTGTTCCAGATTGGTGGTTATAAATTGCTGAGAGGATTTGATGAAGAAAGCATATTTGCATCACAGTTTGGCGTTGCCACTGTCGAATACCGGTACCTGTTAGGACAAAATTCTTTTCTTTTTGCATTCGCCGATGGTGGTGCCACAAGAAACACTTCGCAATCAAGAGATCTCCGCAACACCTTTATTGGCGGCGGTCTTGGCATGGCGTTCGAGACCAGGGCGGGCATCTTTAATATATCCTATGCTGTAGGTAAAAGAGATGATGCGAAATTTAATATGCGCCAGGCCAAGATACACCTGGGTTATGTAAACTATTTCTGAGTAAATTGCGCACCAACTTTATCGGACCAGAACATGCACGTGCTGAAGACCCTGTTATCAACCATACTGTGCTGTTTGTTTCTCCTGAGTGAATCGGGTGCCCAGACCCGCGGAGATTCGACACAACAACAATCCGATACGGTAAGAAGACCCGCTGCTCGTCCCGCACCACGACCTGTGCAAACAGATACTATCAAAAGGCAACCAGCTGTTGACACCATCTTAAAATCGCCGGTGCAAACCCCGGAACAGATTGCTGACAGTCTCAAAAAAATCGAAGACTCATTAAAACTGATCCGCGATAGCCTCACCCGCCAGGATTCTCTGACAAGGATCAGGAACAACAACGAAATCCGTACAAAAATTGCTGGTGTACAGACGACATTAAAACTGAAAGGAAATTTTAATCTCTTTGGAAAAGCTGTTTCGCAGACTTCAACAGAGAGACGTCAGCGTGATAAAGATCTATTATTTTATTTTCTATGTTTGCTCGTTCTGTATTTCGCGATCCTGAAACTTGCCTTTGGAAAATACCTCAACAACCTGTTCACACTGTTTTTCAGGGTAACGATGAGGCAAAATCAGATCAGGGAGCAGCTATTGCAAACGCCGCTTCCGTCGCTGTTGCTGAACGTGTTTTTTGCGATTTCGGCAGGTATGTACCTGAATCTGTTGTCGTTTCATTTGAAAATGAATCCTTCCGGTGATTTCTGGATCAATTTTTCGTGGTGCCTGGGTGCAGTGAGCTTGCTTTATATAGGGAAATTACTTATTTTGAAAACGATGGGTTGGATATTTAATGTACGAAATGCAACCAATACCTACCTCTTCATCGTTTTTCTCGTAAATAAAATGATCGGGATGTTTCTGTTGCCCTTCCTGTTCATTTTATCCTTTCCGCATCCCGGGATCATATCAGGGATGATTACTCTTTCCTTTATCCTGTTGATAGCCCTGTTCTTTTATAGGTTTATAATCTCGTACCGGCCGATACGCAGTGAAATTAATGTCGGCAGATTACATTTTATTATATACCTTTGCGCCTTCGAAATAGCGCCCCTTTTGCTGATTTACAAGGTGTTATTGATTTTTGTTGAAAGAAGTAATTAATTATTACCAATCCCATAGGTTATTCAATATGGTAAAAAACGGGGTCAAAAACGCAGAAACAGTGGACCAGAAGATTAGTAAAATACTAATCACTCAACCTAAACCTGAGACCGACAAATCGCCTTATTTCGAACTCGCGAAAAAGTATGGTGTTCAACTCGATTTTCATCCGTTCATTAAACTCGAGGGTGTTCCATCAAAAGATTTCCGCAAGCAAAAAATAGAGATCTCTCAGTTTACCGCTGTTATCTTCACAAGCCGAAACGCGATCGATCATTTCTTCAGGATCTGTGAAGAGATGAAGATCAGTATCTCGCAGGACACCAAATACTTCTGCATAACGGAAGCGGTGGCTCTCTATCTTCAGAAGTTTATACTCTATCGCAAACGCAAGGTTTTTTATGGTGCCGATGGCAGCAATAAAAGCATGCTTGATGTGATCAATAAACACAAGGAGAACGAAAAGTTTCTTTATCCATCTTCCGAGAATCAACAGGATAACGAGATCGTTAACTGGCTGAAAGCTCATAACTGCGGATTCGCAACACCATTCATGTACCGCACAATCAGCAATGATGTAAAGGAATTGTTTGCAAAAGGAGATTATGATATCATATGTTTCTTTACTCCAAGTGGTGTAAAGAGCCTGTTTGACAACTTCCCTGCGTACAAACAAAATGGCACAAGGATGGGTGCATTCGGAAGCAATACTTCAAAAGCAATCACCGATGCCGGTCTCACTCTCGAGATCCGCGCTCCGCAACCGCAAACACCTTCAATGGTTGCTGCGCTTGAGCAATACCTGGCATCAATTTTAAAGAAGAAATAGAAAGAGGAAGCATTCCTTTTCCAGATATTTGAAAACTAAACCTGCCTGTGTAAACGAAAATGTTTAAACAGACTGGTTTAGTTTTTATTTTTTGTACCAGAACCTTGTTGATCATCCCATGAACAGACTAAGCCAGGAATCAAGTCCATATCTTCTTCAGCATGCCAACAACCCGGTTGACTGGTATCCCTGGAGCGAAGAAGCTTTTGAAAAAGCGAAAGCTGAAAATAAACCGGTACTGGTCAGTATCGGATATGCTGCCTGTCATTGGTGTCATGTAATGGAGCGCGAGAGTTTCGAGAACCACGACACAGCAGCGATCATGAACGATCGTTTTGTGAATATCAAGATCGATCGCGAGGAGCGCCCGGACCTTGATCATATATATATGGATGCTGTTCAGGCAATGACCGGCGGTGGTGGCTGGCCACTCAATGTGTTTCTTACCCCGGATAAAAAGCCATTTTATGGCGGTACATATTTTCCGCCAACGCAGGCATTCAATCGTCCGTCATGGACCGATGTATTAACAAGCCTTTCCAACAGCTATCGTGAGAAACCCGAAGAGATTTTAGCGCAGGCTGATTATCTCGTTCAGCACATGAATAGTACCAATGCTTTCGGTTTGGGCAAACCCGGGCTGGCGGATAAAATTGGTCCCGGTTTAAAAGATGAGGTGCATACCTTATTCGACAACATCATGAAAACTGCGGACAGGACCGATGGTGGTTTTGGTGCGGCTCCAAAATTTCCCCAGACTTTTACCATTCGTTTCCTGCTCCATTATTATTACCATACAAAAGAGCAGGCTGCCCTTGATCAGGCCTTATTGTCACTCGACAAAATGATCGCCGGTGGCATCAATGACCAATTGGGTGGGGGATTTGCCCGCTACTCGACAGACAGCAGCTGGCTCGCACCGCATTTCGAAAAGATGCTTTATGATAATGCTTTGTTGCTGATCGTGATCGCCGAGGCTTACCAGATCACAGGCCATCCAAAATATGCAAACACAATCGCTGAAACAGTTCGTTTCGTAGATGAAGAAATGACCAGTCCGGAAAATGGATTTTACAGTGCACTCGACGCTGATAGCGAAGGGGTGGAAGGGAAGTTCTATACCTGGTCGAAGGCTGAGATTGAAAGTATTCTGGGTGAGGATGCGGATCTCTTCAATGCATTTTACGATGTGAGTGAGCGTGGAAACTGGGAGCATACCAATATCCTGAACATTCCGGTAGCAATTGAAACATTTGCTGCCGCGAGACATATGCGCCCGGAGGATCTGGGTTTGTTGCTGGCTCACAGCCGGACGAAACTGTTGCAGCAACGCTCCTCCAGGATTCGTCCCCAGCTGGATGATAAGATCCTTATTGGCTGGAATGCCCTTATGTGTATCGGACTGTGCAAGGCGGCGGCTGCCACCGGTGATCAGACCTATCGGAACAGGGCAGAAGCGAACATTATCTTTCTGCTAAATAACTTCCG
>JBEVNF010000437.1:0-3281 GCA_040508255.1 Flavitalea sp. | reverse complement strand
TTGCAGCCTTTTATGATCAGGCTACGAATATCATTACTTTCAAGGCCGACAGCGACGCAGTGATAGTGAAAGGATTGATCAGTATGCTGATCCGTGTTCTGTCGAAGCATACGCCTGATGAGATCATTGAGGCAAAACTTGATTTTATTAACAGGATCGGGATGACTTCGCACCTTGCGCAAACCAGGTCAAATGGTTTGTTATCGATGGTAAGACAGATGAAAAATTACGCGTTGGCGTTTAAAGCCAAAACACAAAATTGATTTGTATGGAAACGGAAGAACTCAAACAAAAAGTTATAGATAAACTGCAAACCGTATTTGATCCCGAAATTCCGGTGAACATTTACGAGATGGGTCTTATTTATGAAATAGAGATAATGCCGATCAACAATATCCAGATCGTGATGACGCTCACGGCACCAAGTTGCCCTGCGGCACAGTCATTGCCTATAGAAGTTGATCAGAAGGTTCGTGAGATCGACGGTGTTAACGATGTGCATGTTTCTGTTACCTGGACGCCGGCCTGGGATAAATCAATGATGTCTGAAGCCGCGCAGCTCGAATTAGGAATGTTATAAAAGCTCCATA
The DNA here is from genome assembly GCA_040508255.1 of Flavitalea sp. Lineage (GTDB taxonomy): Bacteria > Bacteroidota > Bacteroidia > Chitinophagales > Chitinophagaceae > DATHKG01. Next base: position 2,691 of record JBEVNF010000437.1, on the reverse strand, counting down.
TGAAAATTACTGCACAGGAAGAATATGGAATGAGGATCCTGATAAGGATCGCTAACTGCCGTAACAGCAGTGAGGGAATGAGTATTCCCCAGCTAAGCGAAGCAGAAGGAATTACAAACCACTATGTGGCCAAAATCGCCCGCAATCTTAGGCTTGCCGGATTTATCAATAGTACTCCTGGTCTTAAAGGCGGATACGTGCTTGCTCGGCCTGCATCTGAGATCAATATCAATGCAGTGATGAAGGCATTGGGTGGTTCACTTTTCGACAACACTTTCTGTGAATATCATTCCGGCAGCAAACTATGTAACAATTCTGTTGACTGCTCTGCTCGATCGCTCTGGCAAATGATCCAGGTGACCATGGATAATCTGCTCAACAAGGTTACGCTTGATCATCTTGTAAGCTCTGAAACAGATTCATCTTATATGCTTGAAAATATTCTCCGTGCGGCAAACACAGCTGCAATGATCGGTCAGCGCTGAGTGATCAGTCAATTCTGATCACCGGATTTACCGGCAGCAAAATATGAAAGGTAGTTCCCTGGTGAATCTTTGACTCCGTATATATGTAACCGTTATGATTGGTTACAATCCTTCTGCATAATGCAAGACCAATACCGGAACCCGGATACACTTCCCGGCGATGCAGCCTTTTAAATACTTCAAAAATCTTGTCCGTGTATTGTTGTTCAATCCCGATCCCATTATCCTGTATACTGATATGATGGTAGCTATCAGATTGAAGCAGGTTATCAACCAGTGTTGAAGCTTCCTCAATGCTGATCTTCGTAGCAGTTATGTTTATTTCAGGTTTCAGTTCCGGTCTCCTGAATTTCAGTGCATTGCTTATAAGATTATAAAACAATTGGTTCATCTGGAGACTGATCGCTTCTATAGTGGCAAGTTCACCAATGTTTATGGTTGCGCCGGTTTCTGCTATCACGAGTTCAAAATCATTTTTTACATCGTGTACCACCTGGTTAAGATCAACCGTGGTGGTGAGCAGATCTGATTTTAAAAGCTTCGAGAATTCAAGGAGGTTTTCAATAAGCATCGACATGCGTTCAGCCGACTTGTTGATCTTGGTTACAAGGTCCTGGTTGGCGTTGCTGAGATCAGATTTTTTTTGAAGCATGTCGCTGAACATCCTGATTTTTCTCAGCGGCTCCTGCAGATCGTGACTGGCAACATAGGCATACTGCGCGAGCTCCTCATTTGAATAAGTGAGTTGTTTATTACTTTCAAATAACTCTTCGTTTGTTGCTGTCAGCTCTTCATTCACCTGTTGAAGTTCCTCTGTTCTTGCCTGCACCTGTTCTTCAAGAGCTGCCTGGATCATTCTTTCTGTTGTTACATCCTGAGATGCTCCGGTGATCCTTACCGGAAGCCCATTCTCATCATAGAAGCAACGACCCTCAGAATGTATTACACGATCCTTTAATCCATTACCTGGACTGATGGTGAAATCTATATCAGCCACTTCACCTTCTTTGAGCGAAGATACTTTTTCAAAGAATGCTCTCACCCTTGGCCGGTCCTGTTCAATCACGGGCCCATACGCTTTTTCAGGTGTGATCTCTTCATCAGGTCCAATCCCGAACCATTCTTTGATCCTGTCTGAATACGTGATCTTTCTTGTAACGAGTTCGATTCCAAAAGTGCCTACCTGTGCAAGTTCAAGAACAGTACGAAGATTGAATTCACCATATTCGATCTTCTGACGATGTGCCACATGCTCGGTGATATCATCAAGTGTACCTGAGAGTATCACTCTTGTTTTGTTTGAATCCAGCAGGAAAGTTCCGCGTACATGCATCCAATGTACCGAACCATCATCCCATATGGCCCTTGCTTCATAATGAAGTCTGCCGGTTTCATCAGCGATCCTGTAAGCTTTGTCACGAACCTTGAAATCGTCAGGATGCAGGTATTTAAGAAAGTCTTTATTTGTGTAACCGGTTTTTTCAGAACCTGTAAGGATAATAGAATAATTGCGGGAATACTTCATCTCGCCCGTTGCCAGAATAAGATGAAAGTAACCGAGGCCGGAGTTCTCAAGTGCCACGTGGGCAATCCTGTCGGATGTAATTTCCAGCATAAGTTAATAATGGTTAATAATGCTAAAGACAGCTTATAAAGATAATCACAAATGATAAGCACATCAAGACCTGAATGGCGGAAATGACACCTTATTTGACGTGAACAGCCCTCATATCAAAAAACAACATATAATACATTTGACCTGCTGAAATCAATTTTATGATAGAAGTTTTCAAAACCAATGTGAACGATCATCTTATTGCAGATGCCATCCTGACGAGATTGAATGCATCATTACCAGATTGTATTATCAATTTTGATTTGTCAGATTGTGATCGCATTCTGAGAATCTGTACTTCAGATGAACTGAACTATAACAAAGTGATGGAGGTGGTTACAGGCTATGGTTATTTGATAAATGTTCTTGAAGACATACCTGCTGCGTATATAAGGCCGATTGCTGTTTAACAAATCATGTGTGGATTTATTTTCACACTCGACAGTTCCAATTTATTATTAGTCATCCGCGTTAATAGACTAAAATCCAATACTTCGCGCATCTCAACTCGTCCAGTTTATACATTAGCGTATTTTTAATTTATTCTGGGATTGGCTTAAAACTTTGCAAAAATCTATTCAATCCGTGATT
>JBEVNF010000427.1:0-10887 GCA_040508255.1 Flavitalea sp. | reverse complement strand
TTCAAAGATCGCGGTGTAGTTGCGGAAGCTGCCTCCCTTTGGCTCACCCACCTGGTACCACCCTGCATCATGCGAAAGCAGAACCTTTTGCAAAAGATTTGCAGATTTCATATCACGAATGAAACTGATATATTCCTCCAGGTTACCGCCACCAAATCCATCAAATGAAACCCAGCCTCCGGATCTCGCAGCCGTAAAATGAAAATTTCTGTCCTTTTCGTTTTGTGCATGAATCCAGATCCAGCCAGATGGATGAACATTCATTTCTTTTAAAATCTCCATTTCGCGCAACGCAGCCTTGCCGTCGCCGGTATGCACACCAATGGTTAGTCCTGTTTCAATATGGGTGATGGCTGCAGCGCGAAGAACTTTTTCCTGAGTCGAAGTGAGCGGAAAACGATCGACTCCGCATTTTATAAATCCTGGTTTTATTTCCGTGCCTTCAATTCCTTCTTTCCATTCATTGATCCAACGTGTTGCCAGTTGTTTTTCTGATTCTTTGAATACGTGCGCAGGATAATATTTTTCACCTGATGCACCATAATAACCGGTGTTGGTGATGATATGCATCCCTGAAGCATTTGATAGTTTCCTTAGCAATTCAACATCTCTTCCAATGTATGCAGGCGTACAATCAATGAAAGTTTCGCAACCGATTTTTTTTGCCTGCTGAAGATAGGGGAGCACTTTGTCAAATGCTTCCTCCTGATCATATCTTGATTTTGAAACCTGGCCGGCTCCGATAAAATCAACAAGTGCGTGTTCATGACTTAAAGTAAAACCTAAGTCCGACGCATTTACCGGACCGTTCACAGTCATGATGGTTTGCGCCGCGTGAGCACGCAACGGAGCAGCAATAAGACTGCCCGCGACCAGCGTCAATCCTGATGTGATAAATTGTTTCCTGCTGATCATTTTGATTCAACGGCTGAAGTGTCTACTTCCCAGTTATCGGTTCTGAAAGGATTGATTGGCAAGCCTTCTTTGCTGAAGATGTTTCCCATTGCTTCATTACTGAAACCAAATCTCACTGCTGCAGGTACCTTTACTTCTTTTGCTGAAACAACGATCGTATTGTTTTTGCCAGGCTTTGCTTCTGCAGGATAAAACACTTTGTCTTCACCCGCAACGAACCATTCCGTGGCCTTTGCTCCGTTTAATTTAAACCCGTTTTCCGCATAATCAAAAGTCAGTGTTGCCTTATTGCCTTTTACTTCCATCTTTTTGTACATCGGGCTGTGATAACTGATGCCGGTTTGTTTGTAAGTATCAGCCAGCGCGTATGCCGCAAGCCTTTCACCAACTGTATGTTTGTTGGCAGGATGTATGTCTTTTACATTATCAACAAGATCGGTTATTACCACCATTCCTGTTTTCGCATATCCAAGAGTGTTAGTTTGTGCTTCGCGTAGCAATGCGCCGACATTTTTGTTTCCGTAACTGAATGGAGCGATCTGAACAAGGTAGAAAGGAAACTCTTTGCCCCAGGCTTGTCTCCAGCTGCCGATCATATTCGTGAGCAATAACTGATAGGTGTCTGCAGTTGTAACATTGCTTTCACCCTGGTACCAGATCGCGCCTGCAATATCATATTTTGTAAGTGGTGCAACCATTGCGTTGTAACTCTTGCCTGGTTTTGTTGGCCACCACGGTGCATCACCAATTTTAAGTGAAGCTTTACGAAGCGCTTCATCACCATTTACAGATGGGGCAGGGGTCCACACTTCGGCTGGCGTACCTCCCCAGCTTGTGTTGATCAGACCTATCGGCACTTTGAGTTGTGCTGCGAGTTGTTTTCCATAGAAATATCCAACAGCACTGAACCCTTTTAATGATTCTGGTCCGCATACTGCCCATGACCCCTGCAGATCATCCTGGATATTATCAGATGTACTTTTCGGAACCTGGAATAAACGGATCATATCATTCGCGCTCTTCGGAAGTTCATCAACGATATCCTTGTTATTCTGAAATGTGCTCCATTCCATATTTGACTGACCGGAACATACCCATACTTCGCCGATCAGGATGTTTTTGAGTTCAATGGTATTCTGACCTGCAAATGTTATGGTAAATGGTCCGCCTGCTTCCGGGGTAGGGATCTGGATCGTCCAGGTTGCGTTACCGGTAGCGATCACAGTGTCCGTATGCTTGTTCCAGGATGTGGTGATCAGGATTTTTTCTGCGGGAGCTGCCCACCCCCAGAGATGGGTTTTTGAGTTTCGTTGAAGCACCATGTTGTCTGAAAGAACCTGCGGAAGGCGGATATTGGCAAAACCCTGTGCACAGGACAGGATGAGTACACAATAAATGACGAGTATGCGTACGGGAGCTGATTTCATATGGCTATGTTATAAGTTTGATTTAGAAAGCATTTGAGAATCAATTGGTTGGGCTGGGATGCCCGGAACCCTGATTTTACGGCAATAAATATACTGTTCAATGCATAAATACCTGTAATCTATTCGAAAAATGCAATTTATTTGTTAAACACCCGTTTACAGGATGTATTTTCGATTCCTAAATATCCAAACCCATGTTCAACCCTATGTACCCTTACATCCAGAATGCCCAGGATTACCTGGCCGAGAAATGCCTGTTGATGGATAGCCATAACGTACAGGCGAGCAAGATTGCGTATCTGAAAATCCAAAGCTGGAAGTTTTCATTGAAGACGCCAGAGGTCGGAGTTCGTTACCAACAGGAAGCGGAAGAGATGGTGAAACAATCTTTTCTTTCTTATGTACCAAACAGTTTTGTGTTAAGCGAAGAGGGATTCCATTTTAGTGAAATTGAAAATTAACCATGATTGAGTATTACATTATGAAGTGATTATTGATTAAGCACGGGCCCTGTAAGAATAATTGTTGTTTAATTATTCAGTAACATTACACCCGGTTCGTATTTAATCAATAATCATTTACCGATGTTTGCCAGTCATCCTCTACGCGCAATAGCTGTATTGTGCTTCTTTGCAGTTTTCAGCAGCTGCGATACCCCCAAATTAAATACCATCGGATCCTTCGAAAAACTGGATCCCGAATTTGATGCGATCGTTTCGATGGACGCAACCATTGAGATCATTGCCGACAGTCTCGACTGGTGTGAAGGCCCGCTCTGGGTTCCATCACAGCAAATGCTTTTGTTTTCCGATATTCCGCTTAATACAGTTTATAAATGGACACCTGGTGGCGGCAAGGAGTTATATCTGAACCCTTCTGGTTATACATCTGATGTAAAACGTGGTGGTGAAACCGGCGCCAATGGTCTTGCATTGAACAACCAGGGTGAGCTCGTACTTTGCCAGCACGGTGACCGCAGGATCGCCGTTATGAATGCCCCGCTTGATAAACCGGCATCATCATTCAAAACACTTGCAGATAACTATCACGGAAAGAAGTTTGATAGTCCCAATGATATTGTGTTTGATAAAAACGGAAGTGCCTGGTTTACTGATCCCCCTTATGGTCTTGAAAAACTAACAGAAGATTCTAACAAACAGGCTTCCTACCAGGGTGTATACAGGGTCACTAACGGTCAGGTGTACCTGCTGACGGATTCTGTAACAAGACCTAACGGCATTGCTTTCACACCCGACTTTAAAACATTGATCGTTGCAAACTCTGATGAGAACAAACCATACTGGTATGCCTGGGATGTTAATGCAAGGGATTCGCTGATCAATGGGAGGATCTGGTATGATGTAAGATCAGCCCCGTTTAAAGAGAAAGGAGCGCCGGACGGTTTTAAGTTTGATCAGTATGGTAATATGTTTTCTTCCGGCCCCGGTGGCGTCTGGATTTTTGATAATAATGCAAAGCTGCTCGGAAGAATTAAGATCAGCGAGCGGGTTTCGAACTGTGCGCTTGCTGATAATGATAAGACGCTTTATGTGACTGCGGATCGCTATGTATTGAAAGTGATGTTAAGGGAATAAGATGGCTTCGTTTGCTATGGCATGATTTTTTAAATGCGTATCCGTCTTTCATTCAATCATTTACCAAATCATCATTTATGCGCATTTTAGGTGTAGTGCTCATCATCGTAGGTATCCTCATGTTCGTATTCTCAGAGATCAATTTTACAACAGAAAAGAAGGTTGTTGACGTGGGCCCTGTAGAGATCAATAAGAAAGAGAACAAAACTTTAGGATGGCCGGTGTATGCAGGTGGTGTTGTTGCTGTGCTGGGTGTGGTACTGGTTGTGGCTGCTAAGAAAAAATAGATATTTAACTTAAAACGATCAATATGGCAAAGGCAAAGAAAGCTGCTAAAAAGAAAGCAGGTCCGAGAAAGAAGTCAGCTCCGAAGAAAAAGTCAGCTCCGAAAAAAAAGGCAGCGCCGAAGAAAAAGTCAGCTCCGAAGAAAAAGTCAGCCCCGAAAAAAAAGGCAGCTCCCAGGAAAAAGGCAGCTAAGAAAAAAGCAGCCGCGAAGGGCAAAAATAAGCTTGGTGTCAAAAATTCCCTCGTTAACAACATCAATGCGAGAAAGAAAAAAGGAAAGGCGAGATCGAAGAAAAATTCTAAGATTGATAAGAAGTCTTACAACGATATGCAGAAAGGATGGGAGTGATCTGAACCTTTTAACCCGCAATCTGTTGTGAGGGAAACAATTCCCGACACATGACTTTCCAGGCTTATCTGCAGTACTTCCAGGATATACTGAACGATCAGGCGCCAGCGGCCCCTTACAATAATCCGGCTTATATCGATTACACAAAACTGAACTGGTCCAGAACCAATCGCTGGTTGAAGCAGGCGATCATTTCCGACCGGTTATCGAATGAAGTATTAAAGATTTCCACTCCTCAACACTGGATCATCATAACGGAACCCTGGTGCGGTGATGCGGCCCATTCTGTTCCGATCCTGCACAGGATAGCAGAACTCAATCCTCTTATCACCGTTGACTACCAGCTCAGGGACAGCGAGCCATTCCTTATCAATGCCTATATGACCTTTGGAGGCAAATCGATCCCAAAGCTTATTATCAGGAATGAAGAGGGTATTGATCTTGCGACCTGGGGACCACGTCCCAAAAACTGCCAGGCCATTTACTCAAAACTGACCGAGGATAAAGCAGATTTTGAAACGGTAAAGATCACTCTGCAGAAATGGTATAACGAATTCGCGAGTACCGAATTACAGGATGAGATCACGGAGTTGCTGGAATTTGCCGCAAAAATGCATGGCGATCACAAAATGAGCTAAAACTTTAGCGCATTGGTTTGCAGAAAAAAATTATATTAGTGTGCCATTTGAAATTTCTTAAACTCTCTTTCTTCAAAAGTCCGGTATATAAAAATCTGCCGAATCTTTCGCATAGGAGGAACTAATATTTTTATTCGATGCACACTAGCAGGAGATCATTCATCAGAAACACCGGACTCACATTAGCCGGCGCAGCACTATTTTCAAATCGTCTTTTAGCAGGAACACAGGCCAAAGAATTGTTGGGTGTTCAGCTTTATTCTGTTCGTGACGAGATGAAAAAGGATCCGCTTGGAACGCTGAAAGCACTTGCCAACATGGGTTATAAGAATGTTGAGCATGCAAACTATGTAAACAGGAAATTCTACGGTTATTCCGCTGCCGACTTCAAAAAAGTGCTGAATGATCTTGGTTTGAAAATGCCAAGCGGACACACAGTACTTCTTTCCAATCACTGGGATGATGCAAAAAAAGATTTCACAGATGCATGGAAATGGACAATCGAGGATGCTGCAACACTTGAGCAACAACTCGTGATCAGTCCTGCATTGCCTGAAAATCTCCGCAAAACATATGATGATCTTGCAAAAGCAATGGATCTCTTTAACAAGTCAGGCGAGCTTTGCCAGAAATCAGGAATGAAATTTGGCTACCATAATCATGATTTTGAATTCAGTGAAAAGCTGAATGGTGAAACGATCTTCGATATTATTCTTACAAAGACTGATAAGAACCTTGTATCACAACAGCTTGATATCGGTAACATGTATAATGCAGGTGCAAAGGCTTTGGATATTATGAAGAAGTACCCGGGACGTTTTGAATCGATGCACGTGAAAGATGAGATCAAAGGGACAACCGGTGGAGATGGACACGAATACGAAAGCACGATACTTGGCAAAGGTGTAATACCGGTTAAGGAAGTTATTGATCTTGGGCGCAAATCCGGCGGCACCATTCATTTTATCATAGAACAGGAATCCTATCAGGGTATAGCTCCTCTTGAAAGTATGAAGCAGGATCTTGCGATCATGAAAAAATGGGGTTACTAAACATATTCACACTCCTCTCCAGCTAAAAAAGGAGAGGAGTGTTTTACTCGTCCATTCCATTATCGTCTCCATCTGCTGTTTTACTGGAACCCGCTACCATACTGTTTATCGTTGTGATCTCAGCAGGTGTGAAGTATCTCCATTTTCCAGGTTGCAACCCTGCCAGCGTTATACTCATGATCCTCACTCTTGTAAGTGATTCCACATTATATCCAAGCGCTTCACACATCTTCCTGATCTGTCTGTTCAAACCCTGGATAAGAATTATACGGAACCGGTTCGGTCCTTCCTGTTTTACAAAACAGGGTTTGGTAACGGCGCCCGGAATCCTTACACCGGCACGCATCTTCTGCACAAACTCAAGGTTGATCGGCTTGTCAGTTGTTACAACATATTCCTTCTCATGCTTATTGCCCGCACGCAAAATCTTGTTCACTATATCGCCATCATTGGTAAGAAAGATGAGACCTTGTGAACGTTTATCAAGACGACCGATCGGGAAGATGCGCGTTTTATAATTTACAAAATCAACGATATTGGTTTTGTCTTTAAGATCCGTGGTACAGGTAATGCCTTTGGGTTTATTGAGAAGAATATAGACCGCGGTCTTTTTCTTTTTGATCGGTTCTCCATCCACAAGTACAACATCGCCTTCACGTACACGATTGCCTTTGATGGCATCCCGGCCATTAATGGTTACACGTCCCTGGTCGATGTAATTGTCTGCCTCGCGGCGGCTGCAAAACCCTGATTCGCTGATATATTTATTTAAACTGATCTCCATGTACTCAAAAATGATGGCACAAAGTTAAAGTTTATGGATTGAACCGGTAATTTTATACATTGTAAGAAGCATCTGTATGATGTGGTTGCTATTGCCAACGATTAATATTTGAATATGGAAAAAAATGATGTAGTCATAGTATCTGCAGTAAGAACTCCTATGGGAAGTTTTGGTGGTGCGCTAAAAGATTTTTCAGCTACAAAGCTTGGTGCCGTCGCTATTTCCGGTGCGATCAGCAAGGCGGGTATTGATCCGGCAATTGTAGATGATGTACTGATGGGTTGTGTATTGCAGGCCAATCTCGGACAGGCACCTGCGCGCCAGGCAGCGATGTTTGCGAAACTTCCGGCAAGCGTTAACTGCACAACAATAAACAAAGTTTGTGCAAGTGGTATGAAGGCGATCAGCCAGGCTGCACAGAGCATAAAACTTGGGGATGCATCTGTTGTGGTTGCAGGTGGCATGGAAAGCATGAGCAATGTTCCTTTCTATTCTGAAAATCTGCGCTGGGGAAATAAGTATGGCAATGTTTCGCTGACCGATGGGTTGGCCAAAGATGGTCTCACTGATGTTTACGATGGTCAGGCCATGGGCAATGCTGCTGAGCTTTGTGCAAGTGATTGCGGGATTTCACGCGCCGACCAGGATCAGTTTGCCGTACAGAGTTATGAAAGAAGCCAGAAGGCATGGAATGAGGGAAAATTCGATAATGAGATCGTTCCAGTTTCTATCCCGCAAAGAAAAGGTGATCCGGTTTTGATGAGTAAAGATGAAGAGCCTTTCAATGTAAAGTTTGATAAGATCCCCGAGCTGAAACCGGCTTTCAAAAAGGATGGAACTGTAACTGCTGCCAATGCTTCGACAATGAATGATGGTGCGGCTGCACTTGTGATCATGAGTGGTGCGAAAGCAGCAGAACTTGGGTTAAAACCAATCGCGAAAATAATTGGTTATGCAGATGCAGAACAAACTCCGGAATGGTTCACAACTACACCATCACTCGCGGTTCCAAAAGCAGTTGAAAAAGCGGGATTGCAGATGAGTGATATTGAATACTGGGAACTGAATGAAGCGTTTGCTGTAGTCGGAATAGAAAACACAAAACGTTTGAAACTTGATCCATCGAAAGTGAATGTGCATGGTGGTGCAGTGTCAATGGGACATCCGCTGGGCTGCAGCGGTGCGAGGATCATTGTTACACTGGTCAATGTACTTATTACGAATAACGCACGCTATGGTGCTGCAGGAATATGCAACGGTGGGGGAGGCGCGAGTGCTATGGTGATTGAAAGACTTTGATTATTTCGGCGGTATGTATTTAAACTTTACTACCGCCGACTTTTTATCAGACGCAGAAATCCTTAATTCATATTTTTTATTACCTGCAGTGATCACCATCAATGATGTATTGGGAGGGATTTTTCCGAGATTATCAGCATACATCATCAGCTCGTAATCTGTACCTGCAAATACATCTACACTGAGCGTTAATGGACGATCAGTCAGCCTCTTTTTATACAAAAGCATTGTGTTATTTAAAAATACTGTTACAGTATCATCATCAATCTCCGCATTATCATAAATCTCGATTTTGATCTTTGAAGTATCAAAGGTCAGTTCCTTTACAATTTCTTTTTCCCTGTTTTCAATCTTCAGATCTTTCTGAAGATTGCTTAACGTATCACTCTGAAAAACATCAACCGGGAACACTGAAGTTGTTTCGCGGTTCAGGCGGATAGAACCTGGAGGACAGGCATTGTTATTGCCCATTTCATGACCTTTCCATTCACCGATAAATGCTTCGATAGAATCATTCTTTGTGTAAGTGAGATCATAGGTTTTTATACATGGAATACAATGTGCGGGAACGTTGAATTGCAATACAAGATTCTCAATGATCACCATTCTTTTTGTAGCAGGATTATAGCGACCGGTGAAATTGATCTTGGTGAACCTGTCCTTATCGTAGTAATTGTAGGCATTACCAAGGATGGTCGTATTGTTATTCCCTGCGTAGGTAATGTGTAGTTCTATGAAGTACTCAGGGAAGCATCCACCTGCAACCTGTGTGCGTTTTCCGCGCCAGACACCTGCAAGATTTTGCCCGACTGCAGCACCTGACAATGAAAACAGGATGATCACAAGCAGAAAGCGCATCAAAATATTTTATCGGAAATTAACGAGTTTAAGGGTTTGATGCTTCAAAATTATTTTGAATGGTGCATCATTTCTTTAACCGGAATACTACCACGGCATTTTTTTGTTCGGTTGATGTGATCCTTACTTCATACTTCTTGTCTCCTGCGTTCACCACCATCAATGAGGTATTAGGTGGAATCTCACCAAGGTTTTCAGCAACCATTGCGATCTGCTGTTCGTCATTTTCATCATCGACATTGAATTTAAGAACCAGTGGTTTTTCGGTAAGCCGCTTTTTCGAAAGGATCAGTTTGTTATTAAGATAAACTGATACTGTATCATTGTCGACTGACCCGTTATCATAAATATTCAATGTTACTGTTCCTTCAGGTACCAGGATTGTTTTTACCAGTTCATTCTCGCGGTTTGCAAGTACTTTCGGAATCACCATTGCTTTCTTTACAATCTCCGGGGGAGCGATATCTGCTTGTTCCGCTTTGGGAACTATCCTCGCACTTGCATCAGCTTCCTTAGTTTTCTCTATGGTTTTGTTTGAAGGTTTTGTTGTAGATTTCACAACTGGTTTTTGCGAAGGTTTTGTTGCAGTGCCTACCCTTGTGGGAGGCTGCTTTGGAGCCGTGGTGGCAGGTTTGGTAGCTTTTGCTATTGCCGGGGTCTTTGCTTTTTTCTTCTCGTTCTCAACCACGAAAGGTTCTTTGTAAAAATCAGAAGTGGTAACTTTTCTGAGGAACACTGTACCCTTGCCACAATTGGTAGAATCAGTGGAATTGTAACTTTCATAGGTTCCTTCCATGAATTCTTCATTACCATTTTTCGAGTATTGAAGTTTGCAGGTCATTACACAGGCGCTGTTTCCATTTAGAACCTTCAGCTCAAGAAGCTTCAGCTCTTCCAGAAAAACCTTATTGTTTACTGTATTGACTGTGCCTTTGCAGGAAGCCTTTCCATAGAAGATCGTTGTTTTGTACGAATAGGTAACGCCCTCAAATGACTTTTGATTCTGCGCCAGCTGTATCTCGAACTTGTATCGGTCCTCTTCACCCATCATCTGCATCAGTTTGTTTTGCTGTCCCAGGAAGGAGCCGCGCCAGATGCCTGTGATATCCTGCGAACGGGCAAACAAACTCAGTAAAAGAAGGAGACCGGGTAAAATTTTCTTCATGATAATATCCTCAACCGCCAAATTACCAAAAACTTACATTTCAGGCTTAAATAAGGCTGCTGCTAGTCTCCAAAAGTTCGTTAAATTTGCAGTCCAATTTTTTAATAGATGATCAAAATCAGTTTCCCTGACGGAGCTGTCCGCGAATACAACGAAGGTTCAAGCGCGTTAGACATAGCAAAGTCAATCAGTGAAGGTTTAGCAAGAAAAGTGATAGCAGCAAGTGTAAACGGCGAGGTGTGGGACGCCACGCGCCCGATAACGACGGATGCGACCCTGAAGCTGCTTACCTGGACGGATGATGAAGGAAAATCAACCTTCTGGCACTCGTCTGCGCACTTAATGGCGGAGGCTGTTGAATCATTGTTTCCGGGTGCAAAGTTCTGGGTTGGACCTGCAGTTGAGCGTGGGTTCTACTATGACATAGATCTAGGAGGCAGGCAGATAACGGAGGAGGATATGCGAAAACTGGAGACAAAGATGGCTGAGCTTGCAAAGCAGTCCAATCCATATGTTCGCA
>JBEVNF010000415.1:0-4045 GCA_040508255.1 Flavitalea sp. | reverse complement strand
AGGAAGAATGATCTCGGGTCAAAATAGAGATGAAAAAAGTATGGAGTTTCAACAAAATGACTGAATCTTTTCCAGGCCCATTGCTGCGTTCCGCGCTCAGTTTCGAGCTCTACACCCTGAGCACCAAGATGCATAATGAACTTGTCGCGAAAGGTCACCGAACTCCGATAGATGCTGGCAGGCAGAATCCGCCAGATCACCAGCATCAGAATGAACCACATCACAGAAAAAATAAGGAAGGCAACCGGCTGAATTTTGTCAAGATAAAAGAGTACTGCAGACGCTATCGCAAACACGTTAATGAATATCAACAGAAGTTTGATTTCCTTCCGGTTGATAAAATGATATCTCAATCCCTGTAAAACCTGCTTTTTCTCATATCCGAATTGTACAGTCATCGTCCCGATTTAGTGTTCAAAATAATGATAATTCATTAACTCAATTTGATTTTTCCTCATCATATATTCAAAGGATATTTGATCGTGCGATTTTCACATATTTCACATAATAGTTATAAGTGTCAGGAATCATGCCCTGCCACCCTGAAAGCTTTACTATTACTCGTTTTCAGCTGCCTGAACAACTCCTGCAAACAAGCACCTGAATCATCGGTTACCAGAGCATTTTACTATTGGAAATCAGTTGTAACAATTTCAGAACCCGAAGCTGCCCTGCTCGATACACTGAACACCAAAAAGTTATACCTCAGGTTTTTTGATATCGTGAAAGATCGTAATCTGAATCAAACAAGGCCGGCGGCCAAACTTGAATCGCAGAACAGGTTTCCCGCACATTTTGATGATCCCCGATGGGAGTTTGTCCCGGTTGTTTTTATTACAAACGAGTGTTTCGTGAACAGCGATTCCCTGGCAGCCACAAAACTTGCGGAAAATACTGCCAGGCTATTAAAGACAATGGCCCCACTGGTATTACCGTCAAAAGCTGTTTCGCACGAGATCCAGATAGATTGCGACTGGACCGCAGGTACAAAAGACAATTACTTTCATTTTCTGAGAGCGTTCAGGAAAGCTTATTCTGATGATGACTTTCGTCTCACGGCAACGATCAGGTTATATCAGTGTAAGTTTCTCAATAAAACCGGGGTTCCACCGGTAGACAGGGGGATGCTCATGTGTTATAATATGGGTAATCTCCGGGAGCCATCGGTGGAAGTAAACTCCATACTTGATCCGGATGATCTCAGACAATACACGGCTTTTCTCCCAACCTACCCATTATCACTTGATATAGCCCTGCCATTGTTCGACTGGAAAGTGTTGCTTCGTGATGGAAATTATCAGGGGTTAATTGAGGGACTTGATGATGCATCGTTACAATCTTCATTGGTCAGTAAACAACAGGGAAATAACTTTGAGATCGTTCGCGATACAATTATTTCAGGTTATGATTTACGCAAGGGTGACATACTTCGCAATGAACAAAGCAAGACTGCTGAAGTGATCGAAGCAGGAAAACATTTAAGCAGGAAAATCAGGAACAAAGATTTTACTTTGAGTCTATATCATCTTGATCGTACCATAATCAGAAAATATACCAAGGATGAACTGGAAGATATTTTTAGCAGCATGTATTAGTTTCTTTGCGATACTGCTTCCGTACAACATCATAGGATGCGGTGGCAGCGATGCGGATCCCTATGATTATTTTGTTTCCTTTTTTGATAAAAAGCTCGATACTGAACCGCATTCAAAACCGTTTTATTATACCAATTACAAATTCCTTTATGATGATGAAGAGCCTGTAAACCTTGCAGAGCTTACATCTGCGGAATGGATCAACTATACCAACAGCAAGGCTTCAAAAGCGGATGCTTATAATTTTGTTTGTAAATACCCGGTAAAGGATATCACAAATCTTTACAATCATATCGAAAAAAATCAACCCCTTACAATTGCGGATTCCCTTAAATCAAATCCATTAACTGAATACTTTATTGCATCGAAAGATCTTGAAGCGCTCGGATACCTGATCTATGCGAAAAAACTCGAGCCTCATGTAACCGGATCATGGAACAGTTGGGAGCCCATACAACGTGACAGCATCGTAATGGGTAGGCTGATAAAGAACGGTCAGCAACTATACACGGCGGCAAAAAAATCTTCAATAAAATTGCGCTATGCATACCAGGTTGTACGACTCGCACATTATAGCAGACGTTACCAGGATTGTCTTAATTTTTATGAAACTCTTGTAAAGCCATTCAAAGATCAATCAGTTTTGCAGGAGCTTTGTGTTTCGTTACAAGCCGGCGCCCTGCAGCATCTTGGAAAACGCGAAGAAGCAGCTTATGAATTCAGCAAGCTTTTCAACCGCGATAACTACAACAGGATCTCAAACTACATGAGTTTTGACTGGAGTGTTGATCGCTTTGATGAAAATAACAGGAAACGATGCCTTCAGCTTTGCAAAACAGATAAAGAGAGAGCAGGGATGCTCGCCCTCTTTGCTTTGGGAAGTAACCAGCCTGAACTTGAGGCTCTTCAAAAAATCTATGATTTCGATCCTGAATCTCGTTTGCTCGCCACACTGACTATTAGGGAGATTCATAAAATTGAAGACTATTACTTCACCCCATCGCTTGCATTCCAGGTTGGCGATACTACAGCAGTAAGAGGTTACGAAGAAATTTCGAAAAATGATCCCGCCTATCTCCGGTACAGGAATGAAGCAACCGCATTCGTAACCCTTTGTGAACGTATCGCAGGGGAAAAGAAAACCACTAATGGCGATCTCTATTTACTTGTTGCTGCTCACACTTCAATGATTGCAAGAGACTTTAAAAGGTCAGGTTCTATTCTGAAATCAATCAACGTCAAAAAAGCAAAACCAGAGCTTGCCGATCAGGTTCAAATGACGAATATTCTTCTGACTATTAATGCGAAGGATTCTATAGATGGGAAATTTGAAGAACAATTGCTCCCATCTGTCAAATGGTTGATTGGAAAAGCAAAGAAAGACGCGGAGTATGAAAAGTTCTACCGCAGGTTATTCGTTGATGTGCTTGCTTCAAAGTATAAGGCAATGAAAGGCGCTGATCACGTGAAATACCTGCTATGCCTGGGTGTTGCAGATAAAATTGTTAATGAAAGTAAAAACGAATGGTGGGGTTATTCTCCCTCCGCGGTATTCCTGTTAAGGGAAAGATCTTCCGCTTCTGAGATCACAAAATTGATAAAATTGGTAGAAAGCAGCAAGCTGAATGTATTTGAAAAATTTCTTGTTTCAACAAGTGCGTTCACAAAAAACGATCTGAATGATATTGCTGGTACAGCGAGTTTGAGAGAATACGATTTTGACGGGGCTGAAAAATGGTTGTCCAAAGTCCCGGATTCTTATTATGAAGCAGAACCTTTCACAACTTACCTTTCGGCCAATCCATTTGCGGATTTGATACTTGACACACATCAACCAACTGAAGCGGATACGGTGCAGTACACGAGACTTAGTTTCTCGAAAAAGATGAAGAAATTGAAAATTGAAGCAGAAACTGCTGCGAATACAACTGCCAGGGCAAAAATATATTATGAGCTGGCTAAAGGATATTACCACATGTCATACTGGGGTAACAGCTGGTTACTGGGCAGATACTCATGGTCAGGATCGGAATATGAGTATGGTGACAAATCAAGGAACCAGGATTATTTCAACGTCGATACTGCGAAAGCGTATTATCTGAAAGCTTATAATACTTCTGCTGATAATAATTTTAAAGCAAGGGCTTTATTTATGGCAGCTAAATGTGATCAGAAACTTTTCGGCAATCTGCCGGGACAAAATAATGATCCTTCTTCATTGGATTATCAGAGAGATCTGACCGCGTGGTTAACAAAATTCGATAAGCGGAACAATTACTTTTCAACGCTAGGGAAAACTTACAGAACTACTGCTTTCTTTAAGGAAGCTCAGAGAACCTGTATTTATCTCGATGACTTTGTAAAGAAAATGAAAAAGTGAAATTGATTATCTAACTGAACGACCGCATCTTGCTCTACCGTTTGCAGCCTGGAATGGAGAGATAGATCTG
>JBEVNF010000402.1:0-3688 GCA_040508255.1 Flavitalea sp. | reverse complement strand
GGGCGGGATGGATCCCCGCATAGGGCCAATGATATCAGATTTAAAGCCGAAAACACGACTAAAATAATTGTATGAGTGTACTCGAAAATCCTAATGGTCCGCATAAGCAGTTCAAGCCGACCACATGGAGTATAAAAAATAAAACTTCCATTTACCTGCTCATGCTCATTGTGAGTCTTGGAGGTATCTATCAGTTCGTAACGTTGCCAAAGGAACAGTTTCCGGATCTTGTGATACCGACAATCTATGTTTCTACCATTTATGTTGGTAACTCTCCCAAAGACATCGAGAACCTTGTTACTCAACCGATCGAAAAACAGATCAAGAGTATTACAGGAGTTAAGATTGAAAAAACAACCAGTACCTCACAACAGGATTACTCAGCTATCCAGGTTGAGTTTGATACTGATGTCGATCCTGATATAGCCTTGCAGAAAGTTAAGGATGCGATCGATAAGGCAAAACAGGATCTTCCCACTGACCTTACACAGGAGCCGACAGCGCAGGAGGTGAGTTTGAGTGAACAGCCGGTGATGTATGTAAACCTTAGCGGTGATATTGATCTGATGAGGTTGAAAGAATATGCTGATGATATGCAGGACAGGCTCGAAGAGTTGCCGCAGATCAACCGTGTTGATCTTGTTGGTGCACCTGAGCGTGAGTTTCAGATCAATGTAGATAATTCCCGTATGCAGGCAAGCAATATCACCTTTGATGATATCGCAAACGCTGTTGCACGTGAGAATATGGATATCAGTGGTGGTCTTCTTGATGTTGGTAACATGAGACGTAACCTCCAGTTGAAGGGACAGTTCAAAACTTCTTATGATATCGAGAAGGTTGTACTAAAGAATACTTCAGGCGCACCGGTATATCTTAAAGATATCGCGGTGATAAAGGATACATTGAAAGACAGGGAAAGTACTGCGCGTCTGGATGGCAAGAATGTAATTACCCTCAACATCGTTAAACGGGCGGGTGAAAACCTTATCGAAACATCTGATGATGTAAAGGCACTTACTGAAGAGATCAAAAGAACAACTCTTCCGAGGAATGTTGATGTTGTTATAACCGGTGATCAGAGTAAGGCAGCAAGAACATCGTTCACAGATCTGATCAATACAATCGTTTTAGGCTTCATCTTCGTTTTGATCATCCTGATGTTTTTTATGGGTGTGGTGAATGCGTTCTTCGTGGCGTTGAGTGTGCCTTTGAGTATGTTCGTGGCCTTTGTATTTCTGCCGGCGGCCGATGTTGTGGTAGGAGGACACGTTACATTGAACTTTATAGTACTCTTTGCCCTCCTGTTTGGTCTGGGTATTATTGTGGATGATGCGATCGTGGTAATTGAAAATACACACCGTATCCTCACAGAAAGCAAAGGAGCAATCAATTCGGAGAAGTCGGCAATCATGGCAGCGGGGGAAGTATTCGTTCCGGTACTTGCGGGTACACTAACAACGCTTGCTCCGTTTATACCATTGTTGTTCTGGCCGGGTATCATCGGTAAGTTCATGATATATCTACCCGCGATGCTCATCTTTACGCTGACAGCTTCACTTGTTGTTGCTTTTATCATGAACCCGATCTTCGCGGTGGATTTCATGAATCATGATGAGCATGGCAATAAAAAGCCGAAGTCTGCAATCTTTAAGAAGCCGGTTTTCTGGGTTGCGGTAGGGCTCGGTATCCTGCTTGACCTTGGGGGATTAACTTTTGCCGGAAATCTTCTTTTGTTCCTTGTAATTCTTGTTGTTCTTAATATCTATGTATTCGATGGCCTTATTCATGGATTCCAGAACCGGGCTTTACCATGGATCATGAACCATTATGAAACTTTGCTGAGATGGGCATTGAAGGGTTGGAAGCCGGTTTATCTTCTGATTGGAACATTCGGATTACTGATTTTCTCTTTCGTGTTCTTTGGCGCGCGTAATGTACCGGTGGTGTTCTTCCCGGGCAATGATCCAAACCAGATCTATGTATATCTTAAACTACCGGTGGGTACCAATGTTGATTACACTGACTCTGTGACCAGGACACTTGAAGAGAAAGTGAACAAGGTGTTGGGCATTGAAAATGGTAAGAAGAATCACGCCGTTGAAAGTGTTATCAGTAATGTTGGTATCGGTGCCAGTGATCCTACCAGTGGTGACAGAAGTACAAGAACTGAACTTGGTCGTGTGCAGGTATCATTTGTTGAGTTTGAGAAACGCGAAGGTACCTCTACCAAACCATATCTTGATTCAATCAGGCAGGCAATCAAAGGTATACCAGGTGCTGAGATCAGTGTTGACCAGGAAGCTGCAGGTCCGCCAACAGAACCTCCGGTTAATATTGAAATCGCCAGCGAAGACTTTGATGATCTTATAAAAACAGCAGTTGCTTTGAAAAACTATCTGGATAGTATCCAGGTTGATGGTGTGGAAGAGTTGAAAATGGATGTTGATCTGAACAATCCGGAGATCACTCTCACAGTGGATCGTGAACGCGCACTGATTAACGGAGTTTCATCTGGTCAGATTGGACAACAGATAAGAACTGCATTGTTTGGTCGTGAAGTTTCAAAGATCAAAGATGGTGAAGATGAATACAAGATCCAGCTTCGTAATGAACAGATGCAAAGAAGGAGTCTCGCTGATCTCCTTAACATGAATATTACTTTCCGTGAAATGACAGGTGGCATCAAGCATGTGCCGTTGAGTTCAGTGGTGAAGGTTGATTACACAAGTACACTTGGAAGTGTGAAAAGAAAGGATTTCAAACGTGTGATCACACTTCGCTCAAATGTGCTTGAAACTCAGGGTTACACTCCAACCGCGGTGAACCAGGAAATTACAAAACATCTCAATGACTTTAAACAGCGCCCCGAAGGTGTAACCATCAAACAAACCGGTGAAGGAGAACAACAGGCTGAAACCGGTGCTTTCCTTGGAAAGGCATTGTTGATCGCCTTACTTCTGATCCTGTTCATTCTTGTGTTGCAGTTCAACTCGGTGAGTAAATCAGTGATCATTCTTACTGAGATCATATTCAGTGTTATCGGTGTGCTTCTTGGATTTGCTATTACGCGTATGGAGTTATCTGTGGTAATGACGGGTGTGGGTATCCTCGGTCTCGCGGGTATCGTTATCAAGAACGGTATTCTTGTACTGGAATTTGCTGAAGAGCTGAGAGCCAGGGGTATGAAAACCAGGGAAGCGATCATCCAGGCTGGTAAGACCCGGATTATCCCGGTATTGCTTACCGCGGTTGCCGCGATCCTGGGTCTGATCCCATTGGCAGTTGGTTTTAACCTGAACTTTATTACACTGTTCTCTGAATTGAATCCGCATATCTTCTTTGGTGGTGATAACGCGGCATTCTGGAAACCATTGAGCTGGACGATCATCTTCGGTCTGATCATTGCGTTCTTTATGACGCTGATCATTGTGCCTTCGATGTACCTGATTGCAGAACGTCTGAAACGCCCTATGCGCAGGCAGTTTGGTGGTAAATGGATCAGTATGCTTGGTATACCTCCTTTCACCGTGCTCTTTGCTTTCCTGATGATGTTTACAGCTATCGTACAGGGTTTCAAGAGAAGACGTCGCAGAAGAAGACTTGAAGGTGAAAAGGTCAACGAAGCATTTATAGGCAGTTGGTTCTAAATTGATTTTCTCTGACGATAGCATGGCTATACCGGAGC
>JBEVNF010000389.1:0-8722 GCA_040508255.1 Flavitalea sp. | reverse complement strand
ACTCAGGATTCAATTGCACTTGAAAGGGAACTGGAATATCTTAAAAATTACATCTCGCTTCAAACCCTGAGAACTGAAGGCTCGGAAAAGATCAGGATCGAAGTAAACATCGAAGACAGTTATCATATGCACCAGATAGCGCCGATGCTCCTTATACCTTTTGTTGAAAACGCTTTTAAACATGGGATCAGCCTCCGGCAAAATTCGTGGATAAGGATCAACCTGGAAACGTCCGAAAACAAACTGACTTTCGATGTTTCAAACAGTATTCATTTGCGAACAAGCATTGATACTGAAAAAGACCAGAGCGGTGTGGGCCTCGAAAATGTAAAACAACGACTAGCCTTGCTTTATCCTGGCAAACACAACCTATCTATACACCAGAACAATACCGAGTTCTTCATACATCTTACAATAACCCTGAACTGATAAAAATGAAACAGCTGCTCTCCACACTTATCATTGTCATTTACACATTAAGCACCTTAACTGCACAAACAGCAAAACTTTCGGGTACAATTCAAAATCTTCCTGATTCTGTCGCCAGGCTGATTTTGCTAGAAGGTGATGGTCATTACTATGATCCCGCGATCATTTCAAGCATATCAAATAAACAATTTGGGTTTGAAGTAAAAACACAGCAACCGGTCTTTGCATTGCTTATACTTTCAAACCAGGAGCATCGGCTTTTGCTTTCGCCGGGAAAAAACCTTACCCTGAAGCTGGACAGCAGTGTGTCTCACCCGGTGTTCAGCGGCCAGTCAGCAAATGAAAATATTATTCTTAGTAAGCTTGGCATGGACGAAGTGATCTTCTTCGAAAAAAAGACAGACAAAGGAATCAGATATGATAATCTTTCCTTTGATTCGCTGATGTCAGAAGTTTATCAGCCTGCTTTAAAACTGGTCAATGAAAAAGAACTGATAATTGAAAAGTCAACCCTGCCCTCCGAGTTGAAAAAAATGCTGAGCACCGAAACAAAATACTGGCTTCAATGTAATCTGTACGATTTCTCGACAAACAGACTGAGATGGGCAGGTAATAAGTCCAGGGATACTTTCAGAACCCTCGCGGTTAACCTCTACCCCAAACCTTTGAAAGAGGTTACAGAACCCGGCTTTTATCCGAGCATGATGCTGGGTAAACATATACAGTACGATGTACAGAATGTTGGCAAATTGAACCGTAGGGATACCGTCGCAATGGACAGGTTATCCAAACGATTTTTCGGAACTGATTTTATAACGCTCAGATCCAAAGTGGAAGAATTCGGAGAACGATACATCACAGACTGGATGTATGCAAAAATGCATTTCTCAAAAGCAGTCCAGGAAAAGATCCTGATGAGCAAGATTCTCGATGCTTTTAATACGGGTGCAACTTCTGCATCAGTAAAACTTTACGACACTATGCGACTATATTTCCCAGCAGGCAAATACCTGGAGATCGCAGAAAAGAGGGCGAAGATCGTCAGCGAAAAACTCGCCAAAGAAATAAAGAATTCAAAGATCAGGATTTTCGAATCAGCCACTGACACAAACTTTACGACATTGTTAAAGCCCTTTAATGGACGATTGGTTTATGTTGATATCTGGGGTACCTGGTGCGGTCCATGCAAAATTGAGATGCAGTATGTTGGAAATTTGAAAAAAAGATTCGAAGACAAAGATGTAGAGTTTGTGTATCTCGATATGGATGAGGACAATCAGCATGAACAATGGAAAGAATATATCCGCTTCTATGGTATCGAGGGAAATCATTTCCGTTTCAACAATCAAAATATTGAACCTTTCTGGAAGGAAGTTGGTGACAAAGGCGGCAAGACAAACTTGTATCCGACTTATCTTATCTTCGATCGTAATGGAAAGATGATAGAAGCGGGCGCGGAAAGACCAAGCAGCCTTGACAAACTTTACACACAAATTGAAAAACTACTCTGATAAGAGAATGCTTAGAGCAATCGCAATTGATGATGAACCGATCGCACTACAGATCATAAAGAAATTCTGTGACCAGGTTTCTTTTATTGAGCTTGCAGGCACCTTTACCAACGCCTTTGAGGCGGTTGAATATATCCGGAATAGCCGTGTCGATCTCTTGTTTCTTGATATTAAGATGCCTGACATATCAGGAATGGAGGTGTTAAAAATGCTGAGCGATCCTCCAATGACAATTTTCACAACGGCTTACAGTGAACACGCCGTGCAGAGTTTTGAACTGAATGCAATTGACTATTTGCTGAAACCGTTTTCGTTCGAACGTTTTGCAAAGGCATGCGGAAAGGTGAAGGAGTTATATGATCTCAGGGAGAAAGCAGCAGATGTTCAGAAAGGAGAGCCTGATCATATCTTTCTTCGCAGTGGGTATGAGCAGATCAGGATCAACCTGAGTGACATCCGCATTATTCAAAGTGCCGGAAACTATGTACAGTTTATCCTCGATAGTGAAAGGCATATGTCAAGGCTCACTATGAGTGAAGTTGAAAAGCTTTTGCCGGCTGATTCATTTGTAAGAATTCATCGATCTTATATTATTTCGAAACAGTTTATAACCCGTTTTGACAAAACCAGTATTACGATAGGAGAAAAGATTTTACCGGTTGGCGGTGGATACAAGCTTCCTTTCCTGTAATCCGCGACTGCGGAGGAAAGTCACTTATAATACTGCCTTTAACCTGAGATACTGCAATAACATGATGGTCTTGCCATCCTTTATTTCACCGGTATCAATCATTCCTAACGCTTCATCAATATCAAGTTCCAGCACTTCAATATTTTCCTGCTCTTCTTCCAAACCACCACCATCATTTACCTTCATCGACTTCTCGTATTCAGCAATGAAGAAATAAAGTATTTCTGTGACCGAACCAGGTGACATATACGATTCAAAAACCTTCCTCAAATCTTTTAAACGGTAACCTGTTTCTTCCTCTGTTTCCCGGCGGATACACTCTTCAGCATTGTCCTTATCAAGCAAGCCTGCGCAGGACTCAATAAGCATTCCCGATTCATTGCCATTAATAAAGGTTGGAAGTCGAAATTGTCTTGTGAGAATAACAGTCCTGGAAACCTTGTTATAAAGCATGATGGTTGCACCATTTCCACGGTCGTATGCTTCCCGGCTAAAGGTTTTCCATTCTCCATCCTTAGTTCTGAACTCATAAGTGATCTTGCGAAGCACATACCAGTTATCAGACAGGATCTCGGTTTTGAGGATTTTGATATTGTCATTCATATTGCAAAGCTATTCATATGAATTGATTTGTACATCACATGAATATGGTATATAGTTAAGGTCTCACTATCCTTGAAACAACAACTTCCGCCCCGTCTGTTACCCTTACAATGTAAATTCCCGAAGGCTTGTTCTTTAATGATACGATCATATTTCCGCTCAGATCAAAAAGTTGAATCTTTGCTGAAGCAGATGCATTTCGCAATTTCACCACATCTCCATCCCTGTCGTAATACACCACGATTGCAGCGCCTGTTTTTACGGAGCCCCGAACGATGTCAGAATAGGTGAAAGCTCCATCCACATCAACAATCTTCAGTCTGTAAAAATTTTCCCCGGCAGCCGGAGAAAGATCTGTCCAGCTGTAGTTTCTCCGATAGGAACTGTTTCCATTTGAATTGAGGTTAACCAACCGTTCGAATGTTCGTCCGTTATCAACCGACCGTTCAACCTCAAAATGCGACGAGCCCTTTTCAATGGTAGTCGACCAATCAAGTCTTACCGACGCAGATGAAGCAGTTGCCCTGAAATCAGCGATGGGCGCCGGAAGAACATTTAATCCGCCAAAAGCCTGGAACTCATATAGCGAGTATCCAAATCCTGTGGCGCGGGTTGTTCCCATCATTCTGATATAACGACCCGTAACCGCAAGTGGAATATTATTGAGGGTTGATGTATTATTCATAATTGTTTTTACCGTCGTCCATGCAGAAGCATTGTTTGAAATATCTATTGTAAAATTTCTACCATATGCAGCTTCCCATTGAAGTGTAACTTTACAAATGTCATTAACACTTCCAAGATCAACATAGATCCACTGGGGATCAGCAGCAACACTCTCCCATCGTGTTGACATGTTGCCATCAAACGCTCTTGCTGCCGTATTCGCGCCATTATTTGTCGAAGACATGGAGGTTTTACCAGCTGCAAAGTTTGTAGTTGGACAATACACTCCACTGGAGAGATTGCCATAAACTTCAAATTCATAGATCGAATATCCATAACCGGTAGTCCTTGAAGTACCGAGCATTCTTACATACCTCCCGGAGGTTGTAAGATTAAATGTGTTCGTGAGTACTGCGTTATTGGTAACAGTGCCGACTACCGACCAGCTCACTCCATCATTTGAAACCTGTATTGTAAAATCCCTGGCAGAAGCGGTCTCCCATTTAATTATCACTCTGCAGATGTTGTATTGGGCGCCAAGATCGAGGTCTATATTCTGAGGATCGGCAGCATTGCTTTCCCAGCGGGATGTTCCATTGCCGTCGATAGCAAGACCAGCATGACTTGATCCGTTTACAGAACTTGCCGTGGCGACTGTGCCCAGCGCAATATTATCTGTACATTGAGAAAATGTTGCAAGCCGGGCAAAAAGTGCCATCAAACACAATGTGAATGCTTTCATGTTGGGTTGGGGTTATCAGATGATAACGCTGGCGTATCGATTGATGTATAAACGTAATGTTATATCGCAGCTGATTACTGTAATTAACTAAGTACCTTTAGGGGTATTCACTTAATTATTCCAGATCCGGAATACCAGATTTCTTTAATCACTGCATTGATCATCGTAGAAAAAGATAAACATTCACGTTGCTTTCCCATTGATAAACATTTAGTTATACAAATTTACCATTATTAGAAAGGAGTTGTTATATTCCGATCCAACCTAAACCATTGAACATTTGAAATTCAGGATTACCGCAGATCTTTCATATCGTATTACCGAACCGGCAACGATCATATTAAATATTTTACCAGTTACCCGTAACCAGCTTGTTGAACAGGAAAATCTCATTGTGGACGGCAGTCAGCAAACTGACTATCCTTCCATCACACATGATACAACACGTTACACACGCACACTCGTGAGCGATCCCGGACTGGTAAGCTATTCATATTCTGGTATTGTTGAAAACAGATTCTCTGTGGTGAACATGGTAAATGTTATTCAACTTCAGGTATCAGATTATCCTTTTGATTTTCTTCCCTGGCTTTATCCGAGCAGGTATTGTGAGTCAGACAAGCTCACAAAATTCGCCACACATCATTTTGGCAAAATTGAGAACCGCTTTGAACAGGTTACGGCTATCTGTGAATGGATCCATCGCAATACGGAATATGTAAGCGGATCAACTACTTCAGATACTTCTGCCATTCATACTATCACTCAGCAGGAAGGCGTTTGCCGTGATTTTGCACATCTTGGGATCGCGCTTTGCCGTGCGCTTGATATTCCTGCAAGATATTGTTCAGTATATGCTTATCAACTTGTACCGCAGGATTTTCATGCGGTGTTTGAAGCCTATATCGCTGGTTATTGGCTGATGTTTGATGCCACCAAACTAGCTCCCATCAACGGTTTTGTGAGAATCTGTCATGGCCGCGATGCAGCAGATACCGCCATTGCCAATACATTCGGAGGCATTGAACTGGAAAGCATGTCGGTAAACAGTGAGCTTATTGAGGGAACTTTAATTCCATTTTTCAATGAATCCGGTAATTTTGAAGGTATAGCATATGATATCGGAAATGCATATCAAAACAGCATCTGATATTATTAATTGGTAAATCCCTGTTCATGAAATTCAAAGTTGACTTGCCCCTGTGGACGATCATTGTTCCCGTCTTCGCCATGCTTGCGTTGATGGGTGTTTTGTTTGGTCTTTCAGGTTATTATATGCTCGTAGTTGCGGCAGCACTGATAGGTGGTGTTCTCGCCGGTGTGCACCATGCCGAAGTGGTGGCGCATCGTGTAGGTGAACCCTTCGGAACCCTGGTGCTTGCATTGGCTATCACCGTGATTGAAGTGGGACTGATCGTTTCACTAATGCTTGCCGGAGGACCCGATACAGCAGAACTCGCACGTGATACCGTGTTTGCAGCGGTTATGATCATTCTGAATGGCATGATCGGTCTCTGCCTGCTGGTTGGTGGCTTACGTTTCAAACAACAAAGATTCAGTCTTTCAGGTGTTAGTGCAGGTCTGATCACACTGACAGCAATCTGTACACTTACGCTCATTCTTCCGAATCACACAGTTTCCGAAGCCGGTGGCAAATACAATATGAGCCAGCTGATCTTCGTAGCTATTATTTCTCTTGTATTATATGGCAGCTTTGTTCTTGTTCAAACAGTCAGACACAGAGATTTCTTTCTCCCTCCTGAAGATGAGGGAAAAGAAGAACACGCTGAACCTCCTTCAAAAGGAACGACATTTCTTAGTCTGTTTCTGCTCATATTATGCCTGACTGGTGTAGTTACTTTAGCAAAGTCTCTCGCGCCAACAATCGAAGATGGTGTTGCAGCGATCGGCGCGCCGGAGTCACTGGTAGGGGTAATCATTGCCGGGGTCGTTCTTTTGCCTGAAGGACTCGCAGCATTCCGCGCTACAAGAGCAAATCGTCTTCAAACCAGCTTAAACTTATCACTTGGTTCAGCACTTGCAAGTATCGGACTTACTATTCCTGCAGTAGCCATAGTTTCATTGGCAACTGGTATAGAACTTACGCTGGGTATTGACATGAAGTCCACAGTATTGCTGATCCTTTCGCTTTTCACTGTGATGCTGGCGCTTGCCAACGGAAGAACAAACATCCTCCCGGGCATTGTGCTGCTTGTGATATTTGCAGTTTATCTGTTTACTACCATCGTACCCTAGTTCAATATTTTCTTATTTTGCATCCATGAGTGCAAAATTTACTGAAGATCAGAAGTTCAATGGCGTAGACTACACAAAGGAAAAGTTTGAAACCGGTGAGTATGAATACTGTGAATTCAACAATTGCAACTTCGCGGGTGTTAATCTTTCAGCTTCAAATTTTGTAGAATGTATTTTCACTGGTTGTAACATCACAAACTGCAAGGTTACAAATGTCACTTTCAATAATGCAAAATTTGTTGAGAGCAAAGTGATCGGCATCAACTTCGAGAATTGCAACGAATTTCTCTTCTCTGTTTCATTTGAAAATTGCACTCTTAACTTCAGCTCATTCTATAAAAGATCGTTGAAGAAGACTGTCTTTAGCAACAGCGTTTTGCAGGAAACAGATTTCACAGATGCAGATCTTTCAGGATCAAGCTTCAACAAATGCAACCTTCATCTTACGAAGTTTGAAAACACCAATCTTGAGAAAGCAGATTTCAGAACTTCCTTTAATTATTCGATAAACCCTGAACTGAATAAGATCAAAAAAGCAAAGTTCTCTGTTGATGGTTTGGCAGGCTTATTGGTGAAGTACGATATAATTGTTTCATAACGTTATGCAAGGAAAAGAATTCGAACATCAGATTGAAGAGTTTATTACAAGCGGTTTTCTGAAGATTGAAGACGCATTTTCCACTGAGCTTGCAAAAAAATGTCGTGAGATCCTGTGGAAGGCCAGCGGATGCGATCCGGATGACAAATCCACCTGGACTAAACCTGTGGTTTGGCTCGGGCATCTCAGCATTGACCCTTTTATTCAATCAGCAAATACAGAAAAACTTCATAGTTATTATGATCTTCTGGCGGGAAAAGGTAATTGGTCGAAACCTGCATCCATCGGAACATTTCCCGTGAGATTTCCCACGTCAGAAGAAGATACCGGTGATGGAGGTTGGCACATCGATGTAAGCTTCGCCGCTGCAACTTCAGACCCTTCCAACTATTTTTCATGGCATTCAAACATCTACTCTAAAGGAAGGGCGTTACTAATGCTATTTTTGTATTCAGATATCAGCGAAAATGACGCCCCCACAAAGATCAGGGTAGGATCACATCTCGATATCGCAGCCAGGCTTGCTCCCGCTGGTGATGAAGGATTATCACTCATCGACCTGGCGAAAAATAATTTTGAAGAATCAGCACATCGTGAGGTTGCGACTGCTACCGGCAAAGCAGGAACGGTTTATCTCTGTCATCCCTTCCTTGTACACGGAGCATCAGTTAATCGTGGAACCCAACCAAGATTTCTTGCACAACCGGCTCTTCTGCCAGCAAAGCCATTTGAATTAAACAGAACAGATAATTTTTACAACCCTGTAGAGATTGCGATAAGAAATGGGTTAGGGTTGATCTGAGAAATTACTGATTACACCGGCCGAATTGCTATCGTTATCCTTCAGTTTCACACCAGACAGTTGCAACCGGTTCGCTTCGCTGATAAGATAAAAAATCTTTGCTGCAGCCTCAGAAAATGCAAGTCCACCTGGCCGGATATTCGAAACACAGTTTCTTGATTCATCTGTCAACCCTGGTCTTGGGTTAAACGTAAGATAAGCTCCAATGCTATCGGTTGCAGTTAAACCAGGTCTCTCGCCAATAAGAATAAGAGCAATATTTGATTGAAGTATGGATGCAACATGATCAGCTATTGCCACTCTTCCCTGGCGAACCAATGTGATTGGAGAAAGCCTGAACTGTCTGAGCAATGGTACTAACTCATCAAGCAATGCAATCAAATTTTTATTGATGGCAGTTGCAGATAGTCCATCAGCAGCAACA
>JBEVNF010000299.1:0-4053 GCA_040508255.1 Flavitalea sp. | reverse complement strand
GATGCTGCAATCGTTTTCCAGGTTTGGCAACGGTATTTTCGTTATAACGCTTTACCACAATGGTGTACCTCATCCGGAAAAAATAAGAATGGAATGATTTGATCTTTATTCTATCACAAAACAAACCGCATTTTTCTCGGCTATGGCACCTGGCAATGTGATCACCAGGTCAGCGCTAGGCTGTTTCCATTTTAATTTTCCCGTGCCACCAGCTATCCTGATCTTCGCGTTCTTTTTCACTTTAAAATCTTTAATGGTAACTGTCTTTGTCAGCACCACACTATCTTCAACCAGGTAATAAGCAAACTGCTTACTCCCATCTTTGCTTTGTGTAAAAAATGTATTCCCGGTTGAATAAGGTGCAAGTGATTTACTGTCATAAATACCAACGCCATTAACCTCCATCCACTTACCAATCTCTTCGAGACGCTGATAAGCTACCGGATCCCAGTCACCATCTGGTCCTGGCCCGATGTTCAGCAAAAAGTTTCCACCGCGTGACACTACCTTCACCAGCAAATGGATTAACTGATGCGCAGACTTGTATTTATCATTCGGCACATAACTCCATGAATCACCCATGGTCATACAGGTTTCCCATGGATAGGGAAGTGGCTCATGCGGAACCTCCTGCTCTGGTGTAGTATAGTTTTCAAACTCACCCGTAACAGTTCTGTCAACAACGATAAGACCCGGTTGATGTGAACGCGCCATACCCGCAATCCTTTTCATATCGATATCCTGGTCAGTCTTGATGCCGCGTTGCCATTCAACAGAAGTATCAACAGTTGCTAACGGTCTTACCCAACCGCCATCGAGCCAGAGTATATCAAGCTTGCCATAATCACTCATCAGTTCTTCCACCTGGTTATAGGTAAAGTCTTTAAAAGCCTGCCATCTTTCAGGATATTTTTTGGGATCATAGTTTACATTACGATCCTTTGGCGGAAGATAGGGCCACCAATAATCCTTGCTGTGCCAGTCTGGCTTTGAGAAATAAGCACCCGCCATAAAATTCTCTTTGCGGAAGGCATCAAATACTTCCTTAGCTACATTGGCTTTGGGATTTGATGCGAAAGGAGATTTTTTATCAGTGATCTTATAATCACTATACTTCGTATCAAACATATTGAAACCATCATGATGTTTGGTGGTAAATACAACATATTTCATTCCCGCTTTCTTTGCAGCAGCCGCCCATTTTGATGGGTCGAATTTTGTTGGATTAAAAGTGGTCTGCAATTTTTCATAGTTGGTTACATAATCGAAATAGTTATTCGAGTATGGTCCGCGGCGTTTTGTCCAGTCTTCATCTTCAGGACAAAGGCTCCATGATTCAACAACACCCCACTGGCTGTAAGTTCCCCAATGCATGAAGAGACCGAACTTAAGATCCTGCCAATGAGAAAGCTTTTGTTTCACAAGCGTATCTGTCGGTGCAACGTATTTGTGTTGCGCCGTAGCTATTGATGAGACAAAGAGTAAAGAAAAAAGGAGTTTTTTCATAATTCGGTGATCAGATTGATTTTTAGTTGTTGTTTCGGGTTGATTACATTGATACGATATTGGCAATCGTCGGAATTAAGCTATTTTGAGCCGGGATTGTCGGAGCTTGTAATTTAGCAAATGTTCAGCAACCCTTATCTTAGATTTTTATCCCTTTAACGATATGACAGCGCATAAACAACTAATAGAAGATTTTTATAACGCGTTCAACAGGCTTGATGGAAAGACGATGGGCGAGTGTTATCACGACGAAGTGGTGTTTTATGATCCCGTATTTGAAAACCTTGATGCACGCCATGCCAAAGCCATGTGGAAAATGCTTACTTCGACAGCTAAAGATTTTTCCCTTACGTTCTCTGATGTGGAGGCGTCTGAAGAATATGGTTCCTGCAAATGGATCGCTACTTATACCTTTTCAAAAACGGGTCGCAAAGTGGTGAATCATGTAAAAGCTCATTTCAAGTTTCATGAGGGTAAGATCGTTGAGCACATGGATGATTTCAATCTTTACAAATGGAGCCGCCAGGCGCTGGGCACACCGGGTTTGTTGCTGGGCTGGAGCTCCTCTATGCACAAGAAGATCCGCAAGAACGCAAAGGATGGTCTTGCGCTTTACATGAAAAGACACAGACTCTGATTCAATATTTTTGGTTAAGCGATCAGTAACAATTAAAACAATCTCAAATGCAGGAGCGTCGTGAGTTTCTGAAGAACACCTTTATGGGTTCAGCGGGTTTAATGGTAGGGATAAATGAATCCGAAGTACCGGTTAATCCGGTAAAGGATAATCCGATTGTAGTAAGCACGTGGGATTTTGGGCAGGCCGCGAACATCGAAGCCTGGAAGACCCTTGGCAGTAAAGGTCGCGCGGTAGATGCCGTTGAAAAGGGTGTGATGATCCCCGAGGCCGATCCTGATAATCATACAGTAGGCTATAGCGGCTACCCCGATCGTGATGGTCGGGTTACACTGGATGCCTGCATCATGGATGATAAATACAATTGCGGATCGGTAATGTGTCTTGAACACATCGTGCATCCGATCAATGTTGCCCGCCTCGTGATGGATAAAACCCCGCACGTAGTGCTTGTAGCAGAAGGTGCTTTGCAGTTTGCGATGGAGAATGGTTTTAAGAAGGAGAATCTTCTTACACCAGACGCAGAAAAGGAGTGGAGGAAATGGCTTGAAAAAGCAGAATATAAACCGGTGATGAATATCGAGAACCAGAACTCTGGTCCCCAGGATGCGCCGATGCCGGGCGGTCCCGGTAATCATGATACCATCGGTATGCTGGCACTTGATAGTGCCGGTAATCTCGGCGGTGCCTGTACCACCAGCGGTATGGCTTTCAAGATGAAAGGCAGGGTAGGTGATTCACCCATCATTGGTGCGGGATTGTATGTCGATAATGAGGTAGGCGCCGCAACATCCTCTGGTGTTGGTGAGGAGGTGATCCGCATTGTTGGTTCGCATCTTGTTGTTGAGTTGATGAGGCAGGGTAATTCACCGGAGCTGGCCTGCAAGAAAGCTGTTGAGCGGATCATTCGTCGTAATCCTGTTAAAGCAAAAGAGATCCAGGTTGGTTTTCTTGCGTTAAACAATAAAGGTGAGTATGGTGCCTATGCATTGCAGAAGGGCTTTACATATTCAGTTAAGAGTGGAAAGGAAGAAAAGATTTATAAAGCAAAGAGTGTCTGGTAATGGCTCTCGCTGCGCCAGGTATTGCTTATTATCAGATTCGTGGTTTGACCTGGTTAATTTTTCGTTTTCAAAAAACAAATTCCGTTATTTATGTTTCTTGAAGTTTGTGCATTCAACATACAATCAGCAATTATAGGTGAAAAGGCCGGCGCCATCCGTGCCGAGCTTTGTGACAACCCGATCGAAGGTGGAACCACTCCCAGTTACGGTGCCATCGCCCGCACACGAGAAAAAATCTCTATCGAATTATATCCCATCATTCGCCCCCGCGCCGGAAGTTACTTCTATGATGAGGATGAATTTGAAATGATGTTGCGCGATATCAAAGTCTGCAAAGAACTTGGTTGCGATGGAATTTCAATTGGCGTGCAACATAAAGATGGAACCATTGATGCAGCCCGTCTCAAAAAGATCGTCGATACCGCATACCCGATGGGTGTTACCTGTAATCGTGCCTTTGATGCGGTACCAGATGCATTTGCGGCACTCGAAACGATCATCGATGCAGGTTGTGAACGTATTCTTACAAGCGGTTTAAAGAGTGCGGCCCCTGATGCAACAGATTTCATAAAACAACTGGTTGATAAAGCCGCAGGCCGTATTATCATCATGCCCGGTGCCGGTGTCAATTCAAAGAATATTCAGAAGATGATCGATGAAACCGGGGCGACCGAATTTCATACATCAGGCAGGGTCAAACTAAATGATGCACCATCACAGGGATATGAAGTGGATTATAAGAATCCCGCAATTCTTGATCTTGGTAATGTATATGTTTCTTCCGAAGATGAATTATCAGCAATTGTAAAGATCTTGAACACTTCAAAAACCGACTAAAAACCCTCT
>JBEVNF010000105.1:0-3354 GCA_040508255.1 Flavitalea sp. | reverse complement strand
TGCCGATTCCATTACCCCGACTACCCCATTTCACCTGGCATCAGTGTCCAAAACCATCACAGCGACTGCTGTTTTACGGCTCGTGCAGGAAGGTAAAGTGAAACTTAACGATCCGCTGGCTGTTTACCTTCCCGCTTTCCCATTACCAGAGGTGACAGTTAAGAGTCTTTTGAATCATAGATCCGGACTACCAAACTATGTACACTATATGGATCGCCTGGGCTGGGATAAGAAAAAACAGATCACCAACCAGGATGTGCTTGATTTCATAGTGGCGCGTCAAAAAGATATTGATATCGGTACCGCAAACCGCGGCTTCAGTTATTCCAATACAAATTACGCCCTCCTCGCTCTCCTGATCGAGAAAGTGAGCGGTGAGAATTACGGCCAGTTCCTGCAAACCAGGTTTTTTGGTCCGCTGGGGATGAAAGATAGTTATGCTTTTACGATTGCTGACACCGCGCGCTCCCTCCCTTCGTATTTTTACAATGGAAGACAGTATGCATTTGATTTCCTTGACCTGGTTTATGGCGACAAGAATGTGTACAGCACAGTGCGTGATATGCTTAAATTTGATCAGGCTTTATATAATGGCAGTCTCGTAAGCAAACCCCTGCTGGATTCTGCTTATTCTCCCTATAGTTTTGAAAAACCCGGTACCCATAACTATGGTCTCGGTTGGCGAATGCTTTTGTTGAAGAATGGGAAAAAGGTTATCTACCATAATGGATGGTGGCATGGAAATCGTACAGCGTTCTATCGCCTGATCGATGAGAATGTCACAATCATCGCATTTTGCAATAATGACTCAAAGATGATTTACAAAACCAAGGATATGGCGGATATTTTTGGAAACTATTTTCAGGCAGAAGACGCTATCACAAAACTCTGATCCGGCCCGTCTGTAATCACCGGTTATGAAAATTTACAATGTCTCGCAGATCCGCGAGTGGGATCAACATACAATTCTTAACGAACCAATTTCGTCTCTCAGCCTCATGGAGAGAGCAGCAGCAAAGTGTTTTGACTGGCTGATGGCTAATGGATACAGATCACGCTCATTTACCATTTTTTGCGGTCCGGGTAATAACGGGGGTGATGGCCTTGTGATCGCAAGATTGCTTTTGGAATCTTCCCATGCCGTCAAGGTCTACGTTTTCGAAACTGACGGTAATGGAACCGAAGATTTTGATGCAAATCTCGGAAAATACAATGCTCTGGATGGACAACTGCTGTTCATAAATGCTGATACCAATCTTCAATTAGATGATTCAGATGTAGTTATAGATGCTATTTTTGGTTCTGGTTTAAGCAGGCAGCCTGCTGGAATTTTTGCTGAAACCATTGATAAGATCAATAAATCCGGTTCCGAAGTAATTTCGATCGATCTACCCAGTGGTATGTTTGCGGATCAGTCCTCGGTTTCAAATTTCAGGATCAATGCTATCCATACGCTCACTTTTCAGGCATCCAAGCTTGCATTTATGATGAGCGAAAATGAAGCATCCACAGGCACCGTCCAGATTCTCAATATTGGCCTTGCTAAGGATTTTGAACCAGTCACCCGGTTTGAAACAATCGATCACCAGCTTGCATCTGCGCTTTATAAAAAGAGATCTTCTTCCGGGCATAAAGGAACATACGGTCACTCGCTGATAATTGCGGGAAGTTATGGCAAGATGGGTGCCGCGTTGTTGTCAACCCGTGCCTGCCTGCGAGGCGGTAGCGGTCTTGTAACTGCACATGTACCATTGTGCGGATATGAGATCATGCAAGTTGCAGCTCCCGAGGCAATGACTGAGGTTGATCAGAATGAAAAATATATCAGCAGAATCAATGGTGGGCTTGACAAATTTTCTGCTATTGCCGTTGGTCCCGGGATAGGTCAGGAACAGGCAACATTGCGGTCTGTGCGTGAGGTGATTGGTGATTTTGATAAACCAATGGTTGTTGATGCGGATGCCCTTAATCTTTTGTCTGAAACACAGGAATTGCTTGCGCGACTCCCGGCGCTGAGTATTATCACGCCTCATCCTAAAGAGTTTGAACGACTGT
Source organism: Flavitalea sp. (assembly GCA_040508255.1). GTDB lineage: Bacteria > Bacteroidota > Bacteroidia > Chitinophagales > Chitinophagaceae > DATHKG01. The sequence continues at coordinate 1,299 of JBEVNF010000105.1, read as the reverse complement.
TTGGAAAGACGGCAAATGACTTTGAACGTGTAGAGCTGGCGAGAGACAAAGCCCGGGAATTCAATATCATAATTGTTTTGAAAGGACATCATACACTGGTGGCTACTTCGAAGGGAAGCTGGTTCAATACTACCGGCAATGCAGGGATGGCAACCGGCGGCACCGGCGATTCTCTGACCGGGATAATAACGGCATTGCTTGCACAGAAATACCCTCCTGCTGATGCAGCCCGGCTGGGCGTTTACCTGCATGGACTTGCGGGTGATCTTGCTGCAGAACAGATCGGCGAAGAAGCATTGATAGCATCCGACCTGGTCGAATACCTGGGAAAAGCTTTTCTTACTTTGAAAAAGTGATCAGCTCTTTTTCTTTTTTGTCATAGCAGTTTTATGAAAAGCAAACGGAAGCAGTGAGGATGCATTTTCAACCGAGATGACACCACCGGTCAATCCACCCATGATCATTTTAACCGGGTGTTGCATCCTGGTTTCGAATTCTACAAGAGCTTGCCGGCACATTCCGCAAGGTGCCACGGGCTGATCACTATCTCCTCCCTCGTTATCATAACTCACGGCCATTGAAACAATATGTCTGCCTTTGTGTTGGGTTGATACAGCTGCGAGCAGCGTCCTTTCCGCGCAGATTCCAACAGGGTAAGATGCATTTTCCTGGTTTGTTCCGGTTACGATCTCACCGTTGTCTAACCTGGCAGCGGCACCAACTTTAAAGTGGCTGTATGGCGCGTAGGCATCGGCGGTAGCTTCGCGTGCTTTTTCAAGAAGCATCTTATCGTCCTTCGGAAGTTTATCTGAAAATTGGAACTCTTCGTATTTTATGATGTGTTGATTACTTTTCATCGGCGATGATTATTGGGTCGTTGATTATAGTTCCCGCGGTTGTGCGGGGCATTAAATATAACGAAAACAAAAACGGCAGGATCAACTCCTGCCGTTTTTTATGAATAGTTATAGAATTGTTGATTAGTGAATTCTTTTGAAGATCCGGTTCCATCTTGGCCCTTTTTCCCAGCTCATCCATATCAGCCATGCACCACCAACGATATGATCTTCCGGCACGAAACCCCAGAAACGGCTGTCCTGTGATTTATGACGGTTATCACCCATCATCCAGAAATAGTCCATTTTGAAAGTGTACTCTGTAGCCACTTCACCGTTTAGATAAATCTTGCCATCACGCTCTTCCCAGGTATTGTTCTCATAAACCTGGATCGCTCTTTTATACAAGGTGATATTCGATGCATTTAATTGGATTTTAGCACCCTTCTTCGGAACCCAAAGC
>JBEVNF010000222.1:0-17903 GCA_040508255.1 Flavitalea sp. | reverse complement strand
CGGAAGCAACAATTGTTGTACAGACAAGTCGCTATCATGCAAAAATGACGCTCTCACAGATCGTTTTTTAGATGATATGAGCGATGTTTACTCCTCCCGATGAAATAGCATTTTTATAGGTCAGCAAATCAGTATGAGCATCGGAATCGGGGATCAGAAAAGCCCGAATTTGGGGTCAAAACCTGGCTATCAAATTGAAACATACAATACCCGCAGAATCACGGCCACCGTTCGTAAATTCACCATCTGTTCAGGCGTTGGGAAGTCCGGGTGTTGAAAGTCAATTAGTTAAATAGCAGTGCAACATTGCGAAGCTAATCGGTAATGCAAACTCTTTTTGTCCCCAAATTCACATAAAAAACGTGGGTAAATTTTGGCAGACCCTGAGTTTCAGCCCCGAGTGCGCCACCCATCAACATTCCAGAATTTCCGGCACTTATTATTCACAAGCTGTTAATTACTTCCTTGTAATCGAATGGAAGAAAACCTGAACTTTATCTTGCTACCGGCGTTGATATCTTCCTTTTTGATCAATCGTTAATGTTGAAACTACTGAGGCAACTGCGTCGGACGGAATAAATATCTAAAAATCTGAATATGGGCTTATTTGATAAAAGAATTCAATACAAACCGTTTGAATACCCTGAGGTGCTTCGGTTCACTGCTGCTATCAACAAATCATTCTGGGTACATTCGGAGGTTGACTTCACGGCTGATGTGCAGGATTTTCATGCGCATCTGAACCCGGCTGAACAGGTTGCAATCAAAAACAGTCTGTTGTCAATTGCCCAGATCGAAGTTGCTGTGAAATCATTCTGGGGTAATCTCTATACCCATTTTCCAAAGCCGGAACTGAATGGTCTTGGCGCCACATTCGCTGAATGTGAGTTCCGTCACTCAGAAGCTTATTCACGTCTGCTGGAAGTACTAGGATACAACAACCAGTTTGAAACATTGCTTGATGTACCTGTAGTCCGAGAAAGGATCGAATATCTTTCTAACGCGCTCCAGCATGCGAAATCTTCAGATAAAAAAGAATACATCACTTCACTCATTCTTTTTAGTCTCCTGATCGAGAACGTGAGTCTGTTCAGCCAGTTCGCTATCATTCTTTCTTTCACCCGTTTCCGCGGACTGATGAAGAATGTAAGCAACATCATCGCCTGGACCTCTGTTGATGAACAGATCCATGCCAACGCTGGTATCTTCCTCGTCAACAAACTGAAGGAGGAATATCCGGAAGTATTTTCTGAAAGCATGGTTGAGACCGTCCGTTCAGTTGTTGAACAATCGATCATCACTGAAACGAAGATGCTTGACTGGATCTTCAGTACGGGTGATATCGAGGTGATCAAAAAAGTAGATCTCGTAAACTTCATGAAAAAGCGTGCTGATGATAGTCTGGAGCAGATCGGGATTAAACCGGTATTCAATTTGAAAGCTGAAGATATCCGACCGATGCTTTGGTTTGAAGAAGAAGTTTTCTCGAACAGTCTTGATGATTTTTTTGCAAAACGTCCTGTAGAGTATACCAAGCATGACAAGAGCATTTCAGCGCACGACTTATTTTAATTACTATACCATTACCAAATAACTATTAAATTCTACAGGAATGACAACATTGTTTGAATCCGTTGAACCCGTGGTGGATCAGATCCAGGACCTCGGCGGAAAATATGAACACCCAAAAATGTGGTGGAAGAATGACGAGAGTGAGCAGATCCTGAACCGCGGATACCTGTTGAAAGGCGAAACTGTTGAAGGTGCGATTGAGCGTATCTGCTCAGCTGCAGCGTCAAGACTTTATAAACCAGAACTGAAGGATGCATTTAAGGAAATGATCGAGAGAGGTTGGATGAGTTTAAGCTCACCGATCTGGGCAAATATGGGAACAGAGCGCGGTTTACCGATCTCATGTTTCAACGTACACGTACCTGATAATATTGAAGGTATCACACACAAACTTGGTGAAGTGATCATGCAGACAAAACTGGGTGGCGGTACTTCTGCTTACTTTGGTTCGCTTCGTGAAAGGGGATCTGCGGTTACTGATAACGGTAAGAGCAGCGGTGCGGTAAGCTTCATGCGTTTGTTTGATACAGCTATGGATACCATTTCACAGGGTGGTGTTCGTCGTGGTGCATTCGCAGCTTACATGGATATTGATCATGGTGATATCGAAGAGTTTCTTTCTATAAAAGATATCGGTCACCCGATCCAGAATCTTTTCAACGCAGTTTGCGTTCCTGATTACTGGATGCAGGATATGATCGATGGCGACACAAAGAAAAGAGAGATCTGGGCGAAGGTTCTTGAGAGCCGTCAGCAGAAAGGTCTTCCTTACATCTTCTTCACAGATAACGTGAACAGGAACAAACCACAGGTTTATAAAGATGCGAATCTTACTATTCATGCGTCAAACCTTTGTTCCGAGATCATGCTTCCTTCAACAGAAGATGAATCATTTATCTGCTGCCTTTCATCAATGAACCTCGAGCTGTATGATGAGTGGAAAGATACAAACGCTGTAAAGCTTGCCGTATTCTTCCTTGACGCGGTATTGCAGGAGTTCATTTCTAAAACAGAAGGTCAGCACTTTCTGAAAGCGGCAAATACTTTCGCTAAACGTCACCGTGCGCTTGGTCTTGGTGTACTTGGATGGCACTCATATCTTCAAAAGAATATGATCCCATTCGAAGGTCTGCAGGCTAAACAACTGACTGCTTCTATCTTTAAGAATATTAAGGATCAGGCAAACAAGGCAAGTAAAGATCTCGCATGGATCTATGGCGAACCAGAACTACTAAAGGGTTACAACCTTCGTAACACAACGTTGCTTGCGATCGCGCCAACAACATCATCATCTGCGATCCTTGGTCAGACCTCACCTGGTATTGAGCCATTCAGCAGCAACTACTTTAAGGCAGGTTTGTCAAAAGGTAACTTCATGCGCAAGAATAAATACCTGAAAGAACTACTTGTTAAGAAGGGTCTTGATAACGAAGATGTATGGCGCAGCATCATGCTGAACCATGGTAGTGTTCAACATCTGAAAGAACTTTCTGCTGAAGAAAAAGAAGTATTCAAAACATTCAAGGAGATCAGTCAGCTTGAAATTATTCAACAGGCTTCTATCCGTCAGCAATATGTTGATCAGTCACAAAGTCTTAACCTCAATATCCCATCTGAACTTCCGGTAAAAGAAGTAAACAGATTGCTGATCGAAGCATGGAAGCTTGGTGTTAAAACACTTTACTATCAACGTAGCCAGAGCGTTTCGAAAGAAATGGTTACTAGCCTGGTTAGCTGCAAAAGCTGCGAAGCATAATTCTGAAATAAACAGTATAAAAACGACCCCATATATTCCTGATATATGGGGTCGTTGTGTTTTATGAAATATAACGCTGTACTGCGTCTCCTGCATTCTGTCTTCCATTTTCTGCATTCCGTCTACATTGTTTGATTATTATAAGTAATGGTTTGAATTTTGTCATAACAATGTCAGCCACAGGGGCTAACATTACGTAACTTAATAGAACGGTTCACTAATCACGAATCAATTTCAAATCAATAGGTGTGTAACAAAAGTTGAACGCATGGAAAAAATGAAGTTCAGCAGGCGATTCTTTTTGGGCTCGTCTGCCATAGTTTCCGCATTGGCCCTTATTCCGAAAGGTGTAAAGTCAGTGTATGAAGATGTCCGCAAAAGAATTTTTATCCCGAAGGAACGAATTCCTCTCTCAGTAAAGATCAATAAGAAAAGCTATAATCTCAATGTCGACAGTCGCACAACACTGCTTGATCTTGTAAGAGAAGAATTACATCTCACAGGATCCAAAAAAGGTTGTGATCATGGGCAGTGTGGCGCGTGCACGGTGCATATTGATGGTGAACGAGTGCTGAGTTGTCTAACGCTTGCGGTGATGACTCAGGATAAAAATATCACAACGATTGAAGGTATTGCAGATGGAGATAAACTTCACCCGATGCAACAGGCATTTATTGAGTGTGATGGATTTCAATGTGGTTATTGCACACCTGGCCAGGTGATGAGTGCGGTGGCCTGTGTAAAAGAAGGTCACACAAAATCGGTTGCTGAGATCAAAGAATTCATGAGCGGTAATCTGTGCCGCTGTGGAGCTTATAACGGTATTGTTCAGGCCATTCAAAAAGTTGCAAAATGAAACCATTCAAATTCCAGAAAACAAAATCAGTCAGTGAAGCTGTCGCCGGAAAGAATGAGCACAGCAGGTTTGTAGCAGGCGGAACCAATCTCGTTGACCTGATGAAGAAACATATTTCTGAACCGGATGTACTCGTTGATGTAACTGCAGGTTTATCATCTACGATCACACAAACTACATCGGGTTTAAGGATCGGAGCGATGGCCAGAAACAGCGCGGTTGCAAACGATGTACTGGTAAAACAACAGGCACCGCTTATATCAAAAGCTATCCTGGCCGGTGCTTCACCACAGATCAGGAACATGGCTTCAACGGGAGGCAATCTTCTTCAAAGAACAAGATGTCCATACTTCTATGATATCTCACTTCCCTGCAATAAAAGAAAAGAAGGGAGTGGTTGCGGCGCACTCGAAAGTGAAAACCGGACATCCGCTATCATTGGTCATAGTGAACATTGTGTTGCTGTGCATCCATCTGATATGTGTGTGGCAATGTCTGCACTGGATGCCAATGTAATTGTAACAGGTAAGGATTCTAAAGAAGCTACAATTCCCTTTAAAGATTTTCACAGGCTGCCAGGTGATAATGCCGAACTGGATAATACACTTCCGGCAGATGCAGTGATTACAGCTGTTGACATTCCGAAAAATAAATTCAGTGACAACAATGCTTATGTCAAAGTACGGGACAGGGATTCCTATGCCTTTGCGCTGATTTCAGTTGCTGCTGGTCTTCAACTCGAAGGCAATCGCATTGTTGATGCAAGACTTGCTTCAGGTGGTGTTGCACATAAGCCATGGCGATGGTATGAGGCTGAAAAATTCCTCGCAGGAAAAGAAGCTATACAAAAGATTTTCAGCGAAGCAGCAGAGATTGCGATTGCTGATACAAAACCTCTTGCCGGTAATAAATTCAAAGTGCCAATGCTGAAAGGTGCGATCGAAGTTGCATTACAGAATTGCTTAACCATTAAATAATCATATATGGGATTTTTTGGTAGAAAGACCGCGCCCAAGGCTCCGTCAGTAAGAGTTGAAGGCGTTGAAAAAGTAACAGGTGCCGGCAAATACGCGGCTGAATATAAAGTTAACAAGGTTGCTTATGGAGTGCTGGTAACAAGTACGATCGCATCCGGAACCATTGAAAGTATCAATGTTGAAAAGGCAAATCTTGTTGAAGGTGTTATTGACATTCTTACACATGAGAAGAGACCAACTGTTGAAGCCTGGGCAACTGAAGACAGTGCACGTAAATCAGGATTCAGTCTTCCATTGCTTCACACGAAGAAAATCTTTTTCAAAGGACAACCGATAGCACTTGTTGTTGCTGATTCGCTGGAAGATGCAACTTATGCAGCATCTCTCGTTACAGCGACCTATAAACAAACAGATGCGATAGTTGATTTCGATATCGAGCATCCGAAAATGGAAGCAAAATCTGCCGGCAAAGAACGCGGGTCAACAGATGCCTGGACAAGCGCAGCGAGTATTCACGAAGCTGAATACAATATCCGCCACCAGGTACATAACCCGATGGAGATGCATGCAAGTATTGCCGAGTGGGTTTCAGACAATAAGCTGAGGCTGTATGATAAGAACCAGGGTGTAAACAGTGTTCAACAGGTTGTTGCAGGAATCTTTAAAATTCCGAAAGAAAATATTGAAGTGTTCAGCGAATTTGTTGGTGGTGGTTTTGGTTCAGGATTAAGAGTATGGTCAAATCTTCCACTGGCAATCATGGCCGCAAAGCAGGTGAAGCGTCCGGTGAAAGTGATGCTCACCCGTCCACAGATGTTCATCCTCACAGGTTACAGACCGCAATCATGGCAGAAGATAAAGGTTGGTGCAAATGCATCCGGTGAACTGCAGGGGCTGTGGCATCAGTCGAAGCACAATACTTCGATGTTTGAGACTTATAATGAAGGCATCACCCGGATTTCAAGACTGATCTATAAATCTGCAAATGTTCGTACTGATGCGGCGATCATTCCACTGAATCTTGGTACCCCAACCTGGATGCGTGGCCCCGGTGATTGTACAGGTGCATTTGCGCTTGAATGTGCTTTGGATGAATTGAGTTATAAATTGAAGATGGATCCGGTTGAATTGAGATTGAAAAATGTTTCAGTTAAGAATGATCCCGAAACCGGCAAGCCCTGGTCGACCAACTTTATGGATGAATGTATAAAGCGTGGTGCTGAACAGATCGGCTGGAAAGATCGTAAACCTGAACCTGCCTCATTGAAAGAAGGCGATTGGATGGTTGGTTATGGAATGGGCCTTGGGAGCTGGTTTGCGGGTAGAGGAAAAGCTGGGGCATCCATCATCATGCAAAAAAATGGTGATATTCTTGTGCAGACTGCAATGACAGATATCGGTACCGGAACAGGTACGGGTATGCAGAATATCGCGCATTTGAAACTTGGATTATCACACAAAAAGATAAAGATCAAACTTGGTCATTCGAATCTCCCTGCTGCACCGAGCCAGGGTGGAAGTACCGGGCTGTCTTCTATGAGCGGAGCTGTAACAGCAGTCTGTGAAGCTTTGAAAACAAAACTGGCATCACTCGCTGCTCTAAGTAATGCAGCTTATAGAGATGCAAAACATGAAGATCTTATTCTTTCTGATAAAGGCATCTCATTAAAGAAAGCCGGTAATCAATCAATCAGTTTTGATGCATTGTTATCAAAGAATAATCTTGAAAAAATTGAAGTGGAGGCCAGCTCTGCTCCGGGCGATGAGCAACGTAAATACGCATTCTGTTCAGCAGTTGCGCATTTCTGTAAACTGCGTGTGCATACAAAAACGGGCAAGGTAAAAGTTGAAAGAATGGTTAGTGTTGTTGATGCCGGTTATATCGTGAACACACAGGCTGCAGCGAACCAGGTTACAGGTGCTACCGTCGGTGGTATTGGTATGGCTTTATCTGAAGAACAACTTGTTGATCCACGATATGGAAGTCTTGTTGGGAATGATCTTGCGGGTTATCATTTCGCAGTGAATGCTGATGCTCCTATTATTGAAACATCTTTTATCAATAAGCCAGATTATAATCTGAACCCTGTTGGTTCCAAGGGTGTTGGTGAGGTTGGTATCATTGGTAGTGCTGCAGCAATAGCCAATGCGATCTATCATGCAACCGGTAAACGACTGAGGGATCTGCCAATCACTCCCGATAAAGTATTAATGGCATAAAACATAAGCTTCCGTCCTGCTTCGGGACGGAAGCTTATAGTTATTTATTCGGGTAAGCTTTGATCAAAGCATTTGCTTCCTTACCACTGATCTGCGATACACAACCGTGTCTTGCGTCGGGAGGGAAATTTACCTGTTCTTCTATCTTCCATGATCTCATATCGGTAGAAGAGGATGCACCAAATCTGTTCGTCATACAATAATCATAATACAACAACCAACCTTGTTTTACAGGATCACTGATAACAGTCGGTCCTTCTGTTATTACGGGTACGATCTGACCTTTATTCAGATCACCTTCCAAAATTGTATAGGGTCCATCAATTGATTTTGAAGTAGCAACTCTTATTGCGCGCCGCTCACCTGTCTTTGCACCAAACTCTTCTTCCTTATGAAAAAGATAATAGGTGCCATGATCTTCCAGCAGCGTTCCATCAATTACTGAATAGGATGGTTCGAATAAAACCTTTGCCGGTGTGAACGTTTTCCAGTCGCGTGTGCGGCTAGCCCATAAACGACTTTTTTTCCAGCCGGCATCTTCAAACGATGATGACCAGAGCAAAACAAACTCAGCATTTTCTTCATCGTAAAACCATTCGGGTGCCCAGATATTTCTTGCCAGTATTGCACCATCACGATCACGAACATCCTTCATAAGTGGGAGTGAACTTTCAACCTTCCAATGAACAAGATCGGGCGATGTTACATAAAGACAAACAGGACCAACCTTTGCGCGATCAACACCACGACCGCCGCCTGTACCTACAAGCCGCCACAACCCATCAGGTCCACGACGAACATAGGGATCGCGCATGCGCTGTTCCCAGACCGGCTCATTGTTATTGAGCGGTGTCCAGTTTCGACCGTCGGTTGATAAGGCAATATGAAGTTTTTCTACAGCCATCGGATCGGGGAGCGGAACCTCTACTGTATTGCCTTTTTCATCGATCTCAATCCTCGTAGGATAACGCTGGCGGAAATAGGTCATCATCCAGACTGGCTGATCCGCTTTGAACTGCGAAAGTATTTTTGAAGAAGGTTTTGATTGATTTTCCTGCGCATTCAGGAGACTAAAACACAGTATCAGGAAAAGAAATGATAATAATTTCATATTATGGATTTTTGCAGGGTCGTTTGCACAAAATACGTTAATTTGAATTCAGCACATTCCTGAAATTACCTTTCGCCATAATTAATTCGACAGTTACTGAATTAAAGGCCACTCATCCAATCCTGATCGGACAGCCTGCACAAAACTTCCTGCTGCCATTTAGTCTAAAATTATTGTATGAAGTCTGTACTGTTTGTAATACTTACTGTATTTGTTATTGCATGTAACAAAACGAATGATGATGCCCCGGTTCCGGAACCGGATAATTTTGCTGCGATCGAAAAAGTGCTTGATGATTCTGTTCCCGGTAAATACGGTGGCAACTGTTATGCTGTCATCCATGTAGATGGAAAGCCGGTGTTCAGCAAAGCCTATGGTGAATACAACGGCTCAACAAAAATGTATATTGCCTCCTGTACCAAATGGTTGTCTGGTGCGCTGATCATGTCGCTTGTTGATGAAGGGAAGTTAAGTTTATCTGATACCATAGGTAAGTTTCTTCCAATATTTACGGCAAACGGAAAAGGACATGTTCCTATCCGGTATTTGTTTTCGCATACCTCAGGATTTCCGGGCGATTCAGATGATGGTTACGAATCTAACCCTCTTATCACTATGGAAAATGCCGTGGATCAGATCGCGAAAAATGTTCCGTTGAGATATACTCCGGGTACGGTATTCAATTATGGTGGAGTGAGCATGCAGATAGGTGGCCGTATAGCTGAAGTTGTTACAGGTAAGTCGTTCTTTGATCTCATCAGGGAGAAAATATTCACACCATGTGGTATGATCAATACTGATTTCGCCCAGGCTGTTAATCCATTGGTTGCTGGTGGAGCGAGAAGTACTCCGGATGATTTTATATTGTTTCTTGATATGATCATGCGGAAGGGTGTTACAGCAAACGGAACAAGAGTATTGTCAGAACAATCAGTGGAAGAAATGGAGAAAGATCAGACAAATAAGGCGAGACTTGACCAGGTTCCATACCCGGATGGTTATGTACATGCTGGCATCTATGGAATAGGTAACTGGCGCGATATTACTGACAATGCTGACAATCTGATCGAAAATTCATCACCCGGTGTATTCGGAAGTCATCCCTGGGTTAACCGCAGTAAAAAACTGACTGGATTTATCTTTACCTTTATCATCTCGGGTACAGGCGCTTCAACTCTTCCAACCTCGATAAAAGTTCGTGACCTGGCAAGAGAAGCTGTAATCTAGAAAGCCCGCGGTTTTCAACATCACAAATGCTTACATAGCTATGCAGAAAAGACTCACAACTACAGTGAGCCTGAGCCTGGAAGAGCGCTATGAAAAGTTTATCAATAAATATCCGCAGATTGCACAGAGGGTGCCACAACACATGATCGCATCCTATATGGGTCTCACCCCGGAAACACTTAGCCGCGTTCGTAAACGTATTGCATCGAAGTGATCGGCCATTGATTCAGATCAATGGTTTTTATTGAGTTTAGACATTGCCCGTCAATAGTCTTCCTCGCTACATTTGTGTCTTCAAAAGTGCAGCATGGTTACAAAACAAACAGTTGCAATTATTGGTGCAGCGGGAAAACCGGGTTCGGAAATTTCCAGGAAGCTTGCAAAGGGAAATTATCGCCTGCTTCTTTTTGATCTGGATCCTGCTTTGGCCGGAATTGCTGAATCAATCGCGTCTGCAGTACCGGGTGCCGATATCGATATTATCCAATGTTCTGCAGAGGCTTGCTGGGAATCGGATCTGATCATATTTGCTGTACCTGCAGAATCTGAAAGATCTATTGCTGAACATATCGTTGAATACTCAAATCAAAAGATCATTATAAGTATTACTGATTCAGATGATCAACTGCAGCATTTGCTTCCCAATTCGAAAATTGTAAAAATTTTGAACAGAATCGGCGTGGCTGATGTTGATGCTTCTGACTTCCAGTTGCCCGTTGAGTGTAGCGATGAGGATGTATTTGAGCTGGTATCGGGAATAGTTGAAACACTGGGGTTCAAACCCTTCAAACAAATTGTCTCTTAACAATCAAAACCAAATAAAAACAAAATGAAAAAGTTACTGTTTCTTGCCACAACGATCGTGTCACTTTCTGCATTCACAATTTTTGCTGATACCTGGACAAATGATCCTGCGCACTCTCAGCTCGCATTCACTGTTACCCACCTGGGTGTCTCTGATGTGTCTGGTACATTCAATGATTTTAAAGTAACAGTTAATTCATCAAAGCCCGATTTCAGCGATGCAACATTCGAACTGAATGCAAAGGTTGCTTCACTCAACACAAGGATCGATCAGAGAGATGGTCACCTGAAAAGTCCTGATTTCTTTGATGCAGAAAAATTCCCTGAGCTTACTTTCAAAAGCACAGGTCTGAAAGCTGCTGGTAAAGATCAGTACAAACTGACTGGTGATCTTACACTGCATGGTGTAACGAAATCAGTTACTCTTGATCTGCTTTACAGAGGCACAATTGAAAACCCGATGAGCAAAAAGCCAACTGCAGGATTTCAATTAACTGGTTCAATCAAACGTACAGATTTTGGTATCGGTGCAAAATTCCCTTCTGCTATGGTTAGTGACGAAGTGAGGATTAAGGCTGATGGCGAGTTTGGTAAGCAATAATTTATAAAGATGGTGATCATCCCGGCTACATCAACGTGGCCGGGATGATTGCTTTCTAGTTTAGCGAAATACTTTCGATACCTTTTGTAACAGCTGATTCCTGCTGGCCAGGCAATGATGTGCCTTCAATGCGGAACACTGTAATGTCCTTCAGACCAATAAAACCCAGCGTGTCTTTAAGATAGGGAACAACATGATCCATTGTTGCAGCAGGACCTTCAGAATAGATGTTTCCTGATGACACAGCGAGATAGATTTTCTTCGGTCCAAGCAATCCATGCACACCTTTTTCATCATAGTAAAATGTTTTGCCCGCGCGCACTACATGGTCGAGCCATGCCTTCAGCGATGAGTGGATCGTAAAATTATACATGGGTGCGCCCAGCACAATGATATCCGCTTCTTCGATCATAGCAATTGCTTCATCAGAATGCTGGATAGCTTCGATGTTCTCCGGCGTTCTTTTTTCTGCGGGTGTAAAGAAAGAGTTGATATGAGCCTCTTCAAGATGCGGAAATTTCTGATCCACAAGATTGTATTCCTTCACTGATGCATCAGGGTATTTTTGCAACAGCTTGTCTACTACCGCTTTTCCCAGTTTAATGCTGTAAGAACCTGCGCCTCTCGGGCTCGAAATAATGTGCAATATGTTTTTCATGATCTTTATTTTGAAAAACAAAACTACCAACACTTACTAGTTAAATGATAGTACTATACAATAGGTTAGTAGTAACATCCGGGATAGTCATTAACTTTACGGTATGAATACAGTAATAACAGATCATACAACCTGTTTAAGTGTAGTAAACTCTATCAGTGATACGATGTACGTAATAGGCGGTAAATGGAAAGTGCCGATAATTGCTGCCCTGCGTGAAGGCAAATGTCGATTTAATGATATACAACGAACACTCGGTGTTATCTCTGCACGTGTATTGTCAAACGAACTGAAGGATCTTGAGCTCAATGGTTTCGTTCAGCGTGTTGTGCATGATAAAACCCCGGTTATTGTAGAGTATAAACTCACCGAATATGCGGCAACACTTGGTCCTGTATTAACAGCACTTGCCGAATGGGGTTATCATCACCGTGAGAAGATCAAACGGGAATTTGTGCAGCCTGACTTGTCTGCCGCGGGAGTTTAATCAGACTTCAAACTCGTAACATGGTTTATTATTAATTTTAATCAGCACAAACATGAGTATACTTCTATCGGCCATTAATATAGCAGGCGTTGAGTTCAGGAACAGGATCGTAATATCTCCCATGTGTCAGTATTCGTCAGAGGATGGTTTTGCAAATGACTGGCATCTTGTACATCTTGGTAGTAGAGCAACCGGTGGTGCCGGGTTGATCATACAGGAAGCAACTGCAGTAAATCCTGCCGGTCGCATTTCTTATGGTGATATGGGTATCTGGAAAGATGAGCATATTGAAAAACTCAAACATATCGTGAGCTTTATTCATGCACATGGTGCAAAGGTTGGTATTCAACTGGCGCATGCGGGCCGGAAGGCAAGTTGTGAAGTACCATGGAAGGGTGGAGGACAGATCAAGAACGATCCAATTAAAAGCTGGGAAACAGTGAGCGCAAGTGCAGTTCCATTTAAGGACACAGAGAATGCACCGATCGCTCTTGATAAGCAAGGTATACAGGCTATCGTTAATGATTTCGCTGTAGCTGCCAGGCGTTCTTTGGAGGCAGGTTATGATGTAATTGAAGTACATGCTGCGCATGGATACCTGTTGCACCAGTTCTATTCACCAATCAGTAACAAAAGAACGGATGAATACGGTGGCTCTTTTGAAAATCGCATCCGCCTGACACTCGAGGTTGTTGAAGCGGTGAAGAACGTTTGGGGATCAAGACCGTTGTTTGTAAGGATCTCATCTACCGACTGGACCGAAGGTGGCTGGACGATCGAAGACTCGGTTGAATTAACGAAAAGATTGAAGGCTGCCGGTGTTCATATAATTGATGCTTCAACCGGTGGTAATGTGCCGGCTGCAAAGATCCCTGTAGGCCCCGGCTACCAGGTTCAGTTTGCAGAGCGTATCAAAAAGGAAACAGGTATACCTACAGGTGCCGTTGGTCTTATAACAACCCCTGCCCAGGCGGAAGAAATTCTTCAAAAGGGCGAGGCTGATCTGATCTTCATCGCGAGGGAAAGTCTCAGGGATCCGAATTTCGCTATTACTGCGGCGTTTGAGCTTGGTGATGATATTCCATGGTTGCCCCAGTATGAGCGCGCAAAGCTCCGTAAACATTAATTTCCGTTCAACTTATTAAATGTTTCCCTGATGGGTTATGGTCACGACTAATCAGATGTAACTGGTACTTTGAGTGGATATAGAACTGAAAGAGTTTTTTTGGCACTTGCTAATCAATGGATTAAATTGGCAATAAAGTTGAGATGGATGACCAGGAAATAATCAATGGTTTAAACGCCGGATCCGCGAGCCGGCAGACCTTTGAGAAAGAATTATACTTGAAGTATGTTTATTTCATCAAGGAAGGCATTCATCATTATCATTTGAGCCATGACGATAGTTTCAGTGCTTACAGCGACGCTTTACTGACTGTTGTTCACAATGTGGTTGACAAAAGCTTCGCACAGCGTTCCTCTCTCAAGACCTATTTCTACAAGATATTTTCGAACAAGTGTATTGACCAGGTGCGGAAGAATACCACAGCAAAAGGAAAGGTAAATAATTCTGTTGCTGATCCTGAAACACTGGTCCAGTTACCGGATAATGTAAGATCCGTGATTGAGAACCTCGTTGAAAATCAGCGCGTGCAGGCTTTGCGCCAGCAGATTGAAACGATTGGTGAAAAATGCAAACAGATCCTGCTTCTTTTCCAGGATGGTTATACAGACAGGGAGATCGCCGAACTGACAGGTTATAATAACTCGTCGGTCGCGAAGGTAACCCGGCTCCGTTGCCTTGAAAAGATCAGGGAGAAAATGAAAGGGTTTATCAGTACCGAGTGAAACAGGTTAACGCACAATTAAGTTTATGAACGATCAATTAGAATTTATTGATGATTATTTTCAAAAGCAGCTCAGCGATGAGCAGCGTAGCCGGTTTGAGGCACGTTGTATCTCCGACCAGGAGTTCGCAAAAGAAGTTGCTTTTTATATAAGCTCACGTGAGGCATTACGTGAAGTACTGCTTGCAGAAAAGAAAAAGGCCTGGGCCGCAATAACGCCAAAGGATCTCTCTTCTGATGAAGAAAGCAAACCGCTCAGAATGGTTGGTAATGCAGATGAAACTGCAGGTGCGCCTGTACGTAAAATGCAGGTAAAAAAATGGCTCAGTCTTGCAGTAGCGGCTTCGGTTATCCTTGCGATCATCATTTACCCGCTGGTTTCAAAAGACTCAGGTCAGGATCTCGTACAGAATTATGTAAGCAATGATCTTTCCCGGATCAGCAATACAATGGATGCATCCAGAGATTCAATGCAGACAGCGATCAATGCTTTCAATGAAAAAAAATACCAGTCTGCTATAGATCAGTTCAAAATTATCAGTGAAAGCGATCCTGCAAACAATGATGCTTTAAAGTATCTTGGTCAGTCGTACTTACTGGCAGGCAACTACGATAATGCGCTTGAATCCTTCAGGGCACTCGCCGCAAAGCCGGGCCTGTATAGTAATCCCGGTCTGTTTCTTCAGGCTGTAACGCTGGTGCAGCGTCACGATGATGGTGATCTTGCAGCTGCAAAGCAGTTGTTCGAACAGGTAGTTTCCCAAAAACTTGATGGTGAAAAGCAGGCGGCTGAATGGATCAGACACCTGGATTAAAATCTTAAATACCTTCCCACAATTTATTGTTGTATCTCATTGAATCTGTAATTCTTCAGTATTCAATGAGATACATTAGAAAGATTGCAATATTTGGATAGATATTTGTGATATTTGGCAATCTGATTAGAGCTCCACGTCCTGTGATGACTCAAATTCCCTTTACAACCATTTCCAAAACTATCAGTTATGGACCGCAATGTCACATCTCCAAAACAGGAAGATCCACGTCAGACGCCCCGTCGCGAATGGGCGAAATATTTTCCGATAGACCGCGAATATGATCGTGTTCGTGAGTTTAAGTCAGTTCCAAATCAGCTTGTTGTTTTTGTAGGCAAAGTGTCAAATGAAAGACTTGATGCCTGGGTTGACAGACTAAAAAAACGTGTGCAGGAAATAAGTCCGGATGCTCAGGAGATCAAGGCGCTTTCCATTTGCGGAAGATGTAATGAATCATTAGTGCTGTTGGGTGGAGTTGGAATGGAAGCATTTGTGAAAACAGAAGCGGCAGCCAAGGGCTCTGGTTCAAGGCCCGCGCCCGGTGCAACCGGCGAAGATGATGGCATTTACTACAGTGCAAATTATGTAGTAGATGTTCCGCCGAAAGTGGAAGATGAAACAACAACTAAAAACAACAACGATACTAACAGCAAGGGAGAACCGAAACCTGAGAACATGGTCAATGTGGCTGTGCTTGATACCGGTCTCGCTCCGAATGAAGTTGATCAATACCTGATCACCAATTCAGATCCCTGTATACCCGGTGCGAACAAAGGTTGGAACTTTGTACGTCCGGGCCAGCCATATACCGATGATCATCCAGAGTTTCATGGCAGCACGGTGACAAGACTGATGCTTGACAGATGTATGAGATTCTCTGACAACATCCGTATTATCCCAGCGAAAATCCATGATCAGGATGGCAAATGTGATCTGTATAGCATGTTGTGTGCGCTCGCGTATTCAGCGAACATGGGGGCACATATAATCAATGCAAGTTTTGGATACTATGCTCCATGGAAGTATGGTGAAGGATTTTGTGTTGCGCTGTTCAGAGAGTTTATAAAAGAGATTCTAACCAAACAGAATATATTATTAATTGCAGCGGCTGGTAATAAACCAAAGGTTGGTGAAATTGAGGTGATGTATGAGAATCCGGCAGATGTTCCTGCTGACCCATGCAACCTCGATGACATCCATTTCTTCCCTGCTTCATTCGCAAACGATCCTGAGTTATGGAACGTGATCTCCGTAACCACTCTTGAAACTGACATGAGCGAAGTTGTCAGTACCCAAAACTATTCAATCCGGGTAGTAGATATAGGTGTCCCCGCTGATGATAAAGGAAATGGTTTTATCAATCCCCGCGTTCCGGGTTCGTTTGTAAAAGGATCTTCTTTTGCTACCCCAATTGTGACCGGTATAATCGCCGGGAACTATCCCAAACTGAAGGGCATCACCGATAAGGAGAAACTTATCGAACGTTTGATAAAACTGGGCCTCATGCGCAGGAAAAACAGTACGGCTGATATCAGGTATGCTATTGCTGCAAAAAGAAAAAGAACTTTGCTGGAAATAATACTGTCATGGTTCTTCGGCTGATAATATTTGTACTGGCAGGCTTACTGAGCCTGCCGGTTGTTTCGTATGCGCAGTGTGGCAGCGTAGCAGATTTCAACAGCCGTATCGACAAGGTTGAACCGGATAATTACGGTGACAGGCCAAAAATCATTTCTATACTTCGCTCTCTTAAGACTGAATTTGAAGGATGTAAATTTGAGAAAGATTCAGTGTATGCAAAGCTTTTGCATAAGATCGGTATTCTCGAATACCAGGAACATGACTTCATTGCTTCTGAAGAAAATATTGAATATACAAGGCAGGCAATCCGCATAAATCTTGCGGGAAAAAAAGGCAGCTATCCCGCGTATACAACGAAGAGCTATTATAATCTCTCAGCATTATTTCAATCAGCAGACCGATACCAGGATGCATTGAAATACCAGGACAGCGCAATCTATTATGCTTCAAAGTTTCCTGACTTCAGGAATTTCTTTCTTGTGGATGCAAGATTCAGAAAGGCTTTACTCCAGTTCGATCTTGGGGATTACCAGGCCTGTGTGGATGGACTGACTTTGGCAATAAGGGATGATATTCAATATGGAAACTCGTACCGTCTTGTAGAGCTGTACAGCAAACGTGCAGAAGCAAATCAGTTTCAGGATAATTTTATTGAAGCAAGAAAAGATGCGGACCAGGCGATCAGGCTCGGTCTTGAAGAACTTGTAATTTCCAAGGCTGAACCTGAGACTATTGCCGGAATTTATGATCAGCTTGCAGTGGCTACAAAGATCAAGGCAACAACAATTACCGATGCATCACAGATTGAAGAATACAAAAAATATGCAGATAAGGCAATTGAGTACAGAAAGAACGCCGGGCAAGCAAGCAGGTTATCTGTAGATTACATCGATATCGGCGCATACTATTTCAACAAGTTTCATGACAGCCATCTCGCAAAACAGATGTATCAGAATGCTATAAAGTTTGCCGGTAAGGATACTTCCATTCTTGCATTTGCGTATTTGAATCTTGGCGCAGCAGAATTTCCGGAAGGCCGGTATGAACAGGCTGAAACTAATTATCTGAAGATGCTTCAGCTTGTTGGAATGCCAGCTAAAACAATCCTTGAAGAGCATCCGCTTAGAAAGCTGATGTCGATCCAATATACCAACCTGGTACAGGTTTATCTCAACAATAAAACGGAACTGCTGCTCGGTATTTTCAAACGAACAAATGCAAGAAAATATCTTGATGCAGCTATCAGCAATTCATTGTTGAATGATCAGTTTATCAGGCAGGTAAGAATTGAACAGTCTGGTGAAATCTCAAAATTGTACTGGAGGAAAAGAACAAGATCTTTTTTTACCAATGCGCTTGAGGCTTGTTTTCTTGCAAAGGACTATGTGCAT
>JBEVNF010000141.1:0-4250 GCA_040508255.1 Flavitalea sp. | reverse complement strand
TGCTTTGCCAGATGCGCCAGGAGATTTTTATCTCTGAGGGTCGTCGCATGACTGATCTTGGGATCCGTTTCCCGGTATCGCAGGTTGAAATGCAAAACAACCCGAATGTAAAGCAGGAGCATACTGTGCCACTCATCCCATCATACATTCCGGGTAATCTTGGTCTGGATGATTTTACGTACGATCCTGCCGCTGGTATCGTAACCATCAAAAATGATATGAACAAGGTGCTTGTTCAGAACAAAACTGCAGCAGGAATTTTTCCAATGCTCAAGTAACAAAACGCGTTAAATGAAAATATTATCGATAGCAATCCTAACCTTTGTATTGCTGATGGCCAATCAAACATACAGCCAGCAGACAATAACCGGTATGGAACCTCAAAAAGCATTCAAGGCGATCATCAGCGAATACGCTTCTGCAGAAGTTGCGGACTCTTTATGGGCAGAGATAGCAGATCAGTATTCAGGGCCTAAAAGATTTTATCATACACTTGCGCATCTGGACAATTTTTATGCGCAGCTCCTGAAGTGTAAGAAAGATCTGAACGACTGGCAGAGCGCTGTGATCGCCATGGTATATCATGATGTGATATACCATACACCTGATCGTAAGGATGAAGAACGCAGTGCAGAACTTGCGGTGCTTCGCCTGGGTAAAATCCCGAAATTTCCGAAGGACAAGATTGACAGGATCAACACCCTGATACTTGCCACAAAGGCACATGGCGAATCAACAGACAACGATACTAATCTTTTCAATGATGGGGATATGACCATCCTTGGACTTGAGCGCAGCGTTTACCAGCAATATGTAAAGGATGTTCGTTCGGAGTATAACAATGTACCCGGTTTTGATGCGGGAAGAAAGAAAGTGCTTCAATATTTCCTGGATATGAAACGCATATTCAAAAGCGATTTCTTCAATAAACTTTATGAAGCATCCGCGCGTGAAAATATCAGATGGGAAATTTCAACTTTGTAAATTTTAGTTTTTGAACATGAGACCAGTTATTTTATTTGTGTTGGCCATGCATGGTGTTTCAGCTTTGAGCGCACAGCAGGTTAAACATATAATTCTTGTAAGTATAGATGGCTTTCGCCCGGATTTTTACCTTGATGAAAAATGGCCGGCACCGAATCTTCAGTATCTCGCCAAACATGGCGCGGGATCAGAAGGCGTGAACGGAGTTTTTCCATCCGTTACCTATCCTTCACACACCACAATCATTTCCGGCGTGCCGCCTGCAACACATGGTGTGTTTTACAATACGCCTGTGGAGCCATTAGGTGCCACAGGATTGTGGAACAGCGACTACAAAGTAATTACCTCAGAAACGATCTGGGATGCCGCAAAACGCGCAGGAATGACGACGGCTTCGGTTTCCTGGCCTGTGTCAATCGGCGCACCTGTTGATTACAACATACCGGAAGCCTTTATACTCGAAAATCCGCTTGATCGCAGAATTCCCACTTCAAAGTTTTCAACACCTGCCGGATTGTTTGAAGAAGTTCAGCAGAAAGCAACCGGCGAAATGCAGGCGATCGATCTTAACATCAATCATTCAAAGATCGATGAGAACCTGGGGCGTATTGCTGCCTATCTTTTTAAAACCTACCGTCCTGCACTCACAACACTGCATTTGCCGGGCGTTGATCATGCGCAACACAGTGAGGGCAGGGAAGGGGATCATGTAAAATTTGCGATTGCCAATGCGGACCGTGTGATCGGTAGTCTTTTGGAAACGATCAATCTTTCAGACATGAAAGACAGCACTGCGATCATCATCACAGGTGATCATGGTTTTGTAACTGTGAAGAAAAGATTCTCACCGAATATCCTTCTTGCCAATGCAGGTTTGCTGGATGAAAAACCGGGGCCGGGAAGAAAATGGAAAGCGATGTTCCAGGCAACAGGTGGTTCAGCGTTCCTTAGATTGAAAGACAGTACAGATAAACAGACGCTCAACAAAGTGAGAGCCCTGCTGAACAATCTGCCGGATAGCATCAGGTCTATGTACCGCGTTGTTGAAAAAGCTGAACTGAAAAAGATTGGTGCCGACCCGTATGCAGAGTTTGCGCTTGCTGCTAAAAATAACATCTCTATGAATGCCGCTACAACCGGTGATCTGGTTGCGAATGCAAAGGGCGGAACCCATGGTTATTTCCCGGACTTCCAGGAGATAAGAACCGGCTTTGTAGGATATGGCGCTGGTTTTTCAAATGGTGCAAATCCTGCACCGAAAAACCTCACAGACATCGCTCCGCTTGTGGCAAAATTGCTGAATCTGAACTTTTCTGCAGGAAAATTAAGAAAATAAGATGACCAGGCCGGCGCGGTGTTATAACCTCGCCGGCTATCTCCCAATCTTAGTTCGCAACCGGAAGTGTGAAATAGATTGATGTGCCTTTTCCCTCTTCGCTCTCTCCGTGAATCTCACCGCCATGTCTTTCAACAATCTTTTTGCAAAGGGCAAGACCAAGACCTGTTCCTTCATATTCATCTTTTGAATTCAGGCGTGTGAAAGTTTCAAAAATTCTTGATGCAAATTGCTGATCGAAACCAATGCCATTATCCTGCACGATCAGTTCAGCATATCCGGGTTTAACCTTTGCTTTACCTGCAAATATTGAAATTCGGACGGGACTGCCTGGTACGGAGAATTTAAGTGAATTTGAACAAAGATTATACAACAGCTGATAGATGAGAACCCTGGCACCAACGATATCCGGCAGATCCCTGGCCTCAATGATTGCTGACTTGTTTAAAATTGATAATTCAAGATCTTCTTCAATGTTTGCTATTACCTCACTGAGTGAGAACTTTTCCGGTTGAATATCACCGGCGTTCACAGTCG
Source organism: Flavitalea sp. (assembly GCA_040508255.1). Lineage (GTDB taxonomy): Bacteria > Bacteroidota > Bacteroidia > Chitinophagales > Chitinophagaceae > DATHKG01. The sequence continues at coordinate 1,393 of JBEVNF010000141.1, read as the reverse complement.
AAAAGGCAAGCACACCCTCAATCATACTTACCATACGGCTGCTTGCGCTGTTGATCTTTTCAAAATATGTTTTTGATTTTTCATCAGCAAGATTGCCTATGTTCTTTTGAAGACGATCGGTGAAAGTTCTGATCTTTCTTACAGGTTCTTTCAGATCATGTGAAGCGACATGTGCAAACTGCTGCAGGTCTTCATTGGACTGAATAAGCGCTTTTGTTTTTTCTGCGACCATTAGCTTCAGCCGGCCTTCCATTTCCACGCGTTGCGATGAAATCCTGATCGTGGATTCAACCTTTGCAAACAATTCTTTTGCAGAAAATGGTTTGACGAGATAATCATCGGCGCCCGCCTGCAGGCCTTCAACCCTCGACTCTTCACCTGCACGGGCAGAAAGGAAAATAAAAGGTGTAGTTTTTACTGCTTCATTTTCACGCACTATTTTCAGCAAACCAAAGCCATCAATCCTTGGCATCATTACATCAGATAATATAAGATCAGGTTTGTGTTGAAGTATTTTTTCAAAGGCTTCTTCACCATTTGTTGCAGTGATGATCTCATATTTCGGAGACAGCAGCCGATTGATATAATCACGCATATCAGTATTGTCGTCTGCAAGAACAATACGGATGACTTTCTGTAAAGGATTATCTTCTTCTTTGACAGAGATTGAATCTTCAGATTCGCCGGGAAGCCATTTCAACGCTTCTTCTACAAAGGCAGCGGAGCCTGAAGATACTTTTGCATTAATCTTATTATTGCTAGCTGAGTCATCTAGATGTTCTTTTCCCGAAGGAATTTCAACGGTAAAGGTCGATCCCTTTCCAAATTCACTTTCAACAGTTATAAAACCACCATGTAAACGAACCAGTTCTTTTACCATCGAAAGCCCGATGCCGGTGCCTTCCTGACTCCGCCCACCAAAATTTTCGATCCGATGAAATCTTTCAAAAATCCTGTCCAGCTGATCATCCGGGATCCCGGTTCCCGTATCAGTTACAGAAAGTTTGATGTTTTTACCCTGCTGAGCAATGGTAAGTTTAATCGATCCTTCACTGGTATATTTGAAGGCATTTGAGATCAGGTTCAATACGATCTTTTCCCACATATCCGTATCAACGAATACCTCATCCCTGACCACTTCAGTCTCAATAATGAGATCCATGCCTGCTTTTTCAATGGCAGAACGAAACGTGCTGGCAAGGTCTTTGGTAAATGCAATAATATCTACCTGTGCAAATTTGCCTTCAACGCGACCTGCCTCGATCCTTGAAAATTCCAGCAATGTATTTACCAGTTTTTGCAAGCGCAGACCATTGCGGTGTGCCATCTGCAGTCTTGTTGCATTTTCGGTTATAGATTGGGGTGAGTTAAGCGCATCTTCAAGGGGACCAAG
>JBEVNF010000128.1:0-5633 GCA_040508255.1 Flavitalea sp. | reverse complement strand
GACGGCGAAGGATTCTGGTTAAGTCCTTCAGGTAATGCGGGTTTTGGACACAGGCGACTGGCGATCATCGATCTTACAGATAATGGTGCCCAGCCGATGCATTTTGAGGATCGCTATACCATAGTTTACAATGGTGAGATTTACAACTACAAAGAACTAAGAAGAGAACTGGAAGCAGATGGAATAAGGTTCAGATCTGAATCTGACACCGAAGTGATCCTTGCCGGCTACTCGAAGTTTGGAGCTGATTGCTGCACCCGGTTTGATGGGATGTTTGCATTTGCGATCTGGGACGAAAAAGAGCGTGTTCTTTTTGCTGCCAGGGATCGGTTTGGGGAAAAACCGTTTTGCTATCACATTGCCGCAGGATCGCTCTGGTTTGCTTCTGAAGCAAAGGCGATAAGAGTAATTAAGAAAGACCTTGAGATCGACCCCGATCAACTGATCCGATTTCTCACTATCGGCCATACAAGGAACCCCGCCGATCCGGCAAAAACACTTTACAAAAGCATCCAGGAACTACCCGCTGCCCATACCCTGACTTTTCGTGCAGGAGATAAGGAAGCAGTGATCAAACGATATTGGGAGCTCAACATACGAACCGGCAAACATCCTGATGAAAAAGCAGCAACCGAACAGTTCGGCGCACTGCTGAAAGACTCTGTCAACAAACGCCTGAGATCCGATGTGCCACTTGGCTCTTCACTCAGTGGCGGCCTGGACAGCTCTTCAATAGTAGCGATCATGCAGCAATCCGGGATCCAAAACCTGGATACCTTCTCTGCAATATTTCCAGGCTATGAACGCGATGAATCAGCAAATATCAATACGATCACCGGCATGTATAATTGCAGGTCCCACTTTACCAGACCCGATGTGAATGACCTTGTAAAGCTGTTACCGCAAATCCTTTATCACCAGGAAACACCGGTTTCTTCGGCAAGCATATTTGCCCAGTATAAGGTTTTTGAACTTGCAAAGCAGAATGGAGTGACTGTGTTGCTGGATGGTCAGGGCGCCGACGAAACGTTGGGGGGTTATACAAACCAGCTGCAGTGGGGTTTACAGGAGATTTACAGGAAATCAGGTGCTGATCTTAAAACAAATTTACGCGCACTGGGGAGCGAAGGAGTTCCATATGAGTGGGGATTGAAAAACAAAATCTCCGCCTGGCTGCCATCTTTCACGGCAGGGGTACTGAAACAACGTGAAAAACGAAAGGTCGCATCAGATGAGTTTATCAGTAAGGAATATCTCGACGCATACTATGATCCCGCCGGGTTCCCGGATAAACCTGTCATCAATAACCTTAATGACATCCTCTTCCATCATACCACGCAATCAGGGTTAAATGAGTTGCTGCATTATGCTGACCGCAATTCGATGGCGCATGGCCGCGAAGTGAGATTACCATTCCTGAATCATGAGCTGGTGCAGTTTGTATTCTCTTTACCGGTTCATTATAAAATCCGCGATGGTTATACCAAATGGATCCTTCGAAACAGCATGAATAACATATTACCGGCGCAGATCAACTGGCAGCGTACCAAGATCGGTTTCGATCCGCCTCAAAAAAGCTGGATGCAGCAACCGGAACTGCAGACCATGATCTTTGAAGCAAGGGCTTCTCTTGTTGAAAAAGGCGTGCTGTCAAAACGGGCAGTATCCAAAAAAATTCAGCCGCATGATACTCACGCGGCTGACAATTATGACTGGAGATTCCTGGTGACTGACCTCTTGTTGAAACTATAGCTTATCTGGCTTTTTTATATTTCTCTACCACATGTGCATTGCCTGTACCATCTACCTTTACGGTTGTCCAGGTTTTAGCATCCTGAAGTTTTACATAGTAAGTAACCTCGTTGTTGAAAGAAACTTCTGTTACACCAAACATTTCCTTGTTGGCATAGCTGTTTTTGATCCTGTTGTAAACATTCAGCGGCAACATTGAAGGAGCATAATAACGGAGAGAGCTGATCATACTACCGTTTTTATCATAGTTAACCCTCGACTGAATACCTGCCTGGCTGAAGCTGACCGCATAATAGGTATCAAATGTTTCCCACTTGATATCTTCCGCAGTGGTAAAAGTTTCGTTGAAAGATTTGAGCACCTTCTCGCTGACCCTTGGATCAAAGTTTGGTTCAAAGGCGAATGATGATGCAACTAAAAATGTTGTCGTTAAGATGGCAAGGAACTTTTTCATAACCCGAATTTTATTTGTTAAAGACTTTTGTTTTTGAACCGTTGATTGATGACTCAAATGTATTGTCAAAAACAGGTTACCATTTATCAATTGGTAGGAATGGTGGCATCACGATAAGATGTGCGAAGATTTTCGTAGATAAAGCAGAACCCTTACTCCTGTTGAATTACGCTGAAATGCAGGATAGCACAGCTTTTCAAAAATGTTACAGCTTATTTGCGATTTCCGGTTAAGTTTCTGTTAATATGGAAATGCGGAAATTCACTTGATAAGAATGGAGGACAGTAAAGATAAATCTGCATCTTTGCCATCTTCTTTCACTATCCAAAACACAGTTACGATACATATGAAGCAATCTACAAAGTTCATTCATGCAGGTACCGAACCAGATCCTTCAACCGGTGCGATCATGGTTCCCATTTACCAGACTTCAACCTATGTTCAGGAAGCTCCCGGTAAAAACAAGGGATATGAATACGCACGCTCACAGAATCCAACAAGAAAAGCGCTGGAAGATGCGCTCGCTGTGATTGAAAATGGCAAATACGGACTTGCATTCAGCAGTGGTGTTGCTGCAACTGATGCCGTTATCAAATTATTAAATCCCGGTGACGAAGTGATCGCTGCAAGTGATATGTATGGTGGAACCTATAGGCTTTTTACAAAGATTTTTGAGAAGTACGGTATTAAGTTCCATTATGTGAATATGCAGGATCCTGCAAACATAAAAGCATATATCAATGAAAACACAAGACTGATCTGGACGGAAACCCCGACCAATCCGTTGATGAATATCACCGATATTGCTGCAGTGGCTGCATTGGCGAAAACCAGCAAAAGAATTATTGTTTGTGTAGATAACACTTTCGCTTCACCCTATCTTCAGAACCCTCTTGATCTTGGTGCTGATATCGTTCTTCATTCGGCAACAAAATACCTGGGTGGTCACAGCGATGTTATACAGGGTGCTCTTATAATGAACGATAAAGATCTTCGTGAACAATTGTATTTTATTCAGAAAAGCTGCGGTGCGGTGCCGGGACCTATGGATTGTTTTCTTGTGCTGCGTGGTATCAAGACACTACATGTAAGAATGCAGCGTCATTGTGAAAACGGCGAAAAGATCGCGAAATGGCTGAAAGAACATCCAAAGGTGGGACAGGTATACTGGTGTGGATTTGAGGATCATCCGGGTTATGCTGTTGCGAAAAAACAGATGCGGGGGTTTGGTGGCATGATGAGTTTTACCTTGAAAGACGACAGCACCGAAGCAACAATGAAACTGCTTTCATCAACCAGATTGTTTGCGCTGGCTGAAAGTCTTGGTGGTGTTGAGTCATTGATCAATCACCCGGCGAGTATGACACATGCATCTATCCCGAGAGAAGAACGTATCAAAAACGGACTGAGCGATTCATTGATAAGACTGAGTGTTGGAATTGAAGATGCAGATGATCTTATTGAAGATCTGAAACAGGCGATTGGTTAGTTGAATTCAAAGTATGGAGATGGCTGAAAAGTTAAAGGAGTTTTTGGATCTGAAAGTTGCGGAGTATAATCAGCCTTCATTTATAAAAGATGATCCGATTTCTGTTGCGCACAGGTTTACAAAGAAACAGGATATAGAACTTGCAGGTTTCTTTGCAGCCATCTTTGCCTGGGGCAACAGAACAACGATCATTCAAAAAACTACAGAACTCATGAAGCGGATGGACAATTCGCCTCATGAGTTTTTTTTGCGTCTTGATGATAATAAAAGACAAAAGCTTTTAGGGTTCAAACACCGCACTTTCAATGATACCGATCTTTTATATTTCGCTGAATTCTTTCATTATCATTATACAAGACATGAAAGCCTTGAAACCGCTTTCTCGCAATGGTTATATCCGGGCGACGAAACAGTTGCCAATGCATTGAATGGATTCTACAGGTATTTCTTTTCACTTGAACATGTACCTGCGAGGACACGCAAACACATTGCGAGCCCTGAAAAGAATTCTGGTTGCAAGCGATTGAATATGTTTTTAAGATGGATGGTTCGTGCTGACAACAAGGGTGTTGATTTTGGCATCTGGAAGAACATTTCACCATCTCAGCTGATCTGCCCGATCGATCTGCATGTCGCAAGGGTGGCCAAACGATTTAACCTGCTTACGCGGCCGAATGCCGATTGGTTCGCAGCTTTAGAATTGACGGAACATTTGAAAAGGTTTGATAAGGATGACCCGGCGAAATATGATTTTGCTTTGTTTACGTTGGGGGTGGTGGAAAGGTTTTAGGTCGAAATATGATGCAATTTTTTCGGGATAGGCGGATGCATGGTACAAGACCACTGCCCCCATCTTCGCTCCGCCTGGCGCGGCCCGTCACCTGCCCGGGGGCGGATGACAGGCCGCGGATGGGATCAGAACATAAACATCGACTGCCTGCCTCCCACTTTACCTGCATTCAGATTCCTGATATTATAAGTAAACGTCAGCATAAAATACCTCTGCAATACAGAAGTCTGAAAATCCTGGATATAGTTCTCACGCACTGTTCTTTGTACCTGTACATTCTGGTTCAACAGATCAAATACATGGAACTTGAGCTGTGCCTGGTCGTTTTTCAGGAAGAGAAAGTTTACACCGGCGTTCCATCTGAAGTTTGATTTCCGGATACCAGGAGCAACCTGGGGATTGTAGAAGTAATCAACTGATGTTTCCCAAACCCAATGCTTTGGTAAACGCACTACAAGATCAGTGTTTGAGTTATGACGCATAAACTCGAGACCAGGAAACTCAGCATTATCATAAACACTCTTTGTCCAGGTGAGACGATACGTTTCATTGATCTCAAACAGATCTTTATAATTGAACGAAAGTGTTCCCGAAGGATTCAAGGTCCAGTTGTTTGCTGCGCTCCGCACCCTGTTGATCAGGATCACAGATTTACTGTAGTTACCGAAGAAGTTCGCTGCCAATGCCATGTTCCAGCTGTTGATCAGCTTGATCTGTTTACGGACGCCGCCACTTCCGTTGAACTGCCAGATCCCGTTTACGTTTACGGGTCTCGTGGTTTGCACCCCCTGCGCATCTACTGTTCTTTCCCTGATCACGGTGTTATCACTGATCGATCCCATCATGTAAGCATTGTAAGTGATTGAATGCTTCTGATCATGTTTGAAAAAATTCAAAGACAATTGCTGCATGATCGCAGGAACCAGCGAGGGATTACCAAGCTGAATATACAATGGGTTTGTATTATCAACTACAGGCTGCAGATCATTTACCTGTGGCTCCTGTGCACGCGCACTATAATTAAATCCAAACCCGTTCCACTGGATATTCAATGATGGTAAAACATAAAAGAAATCCTGCTTTATCGGATCATTTTTCAGGAACTTATTGTCTATGTACAAAGACTGAAAGTTTACAGAAGGACCAAT
>JBEVNF010000091.1:0-5197 GCA_040508255.1 Flavitalea sp. | reverse complement strand
CTTCGTGTAAACACAGATGAAGAAACTGGTCAGACTATCCTCCAGGGCATGGGTGAGCTTCACCTTGAGATCATCGTTGACCGTATGAAACGCGAGTTCAAAGTTGAGATCAACCAGGGTGCTCCTCAGGTTGCTTACAAAGAATCTCTTGGTAAAACAGTTGAACACCGTGAAACACTCAAGAAGCAAACGGGTGGTCGTGGTAAGTTCGCCGATATCATTTTCGAGATCGGACCTGCAGACGAAGAGTTCCTGAAAGAAGCTAAAGGACAATATCAGTTCGTGAACGATATCTTTGGTGGATCTATTCCACGTGAGTTCGTACCAGCGATCCAGAAAGGTTTTGAGCAGGCTATGAAAAATGGTGTGCTTGCAAACTACCCGCTGGACAACATGAAGGTGAGAGTATTTGATGGTAGTTTCCACGCCGTGGATAGTGATGCGATGAGCTTTGAACTTTGTGCAAAACAAGGTTTCCGCGAAGCAGCACGTAAGGCTAAACCAACATTACTTGAACCAATCATGAAGGTTGAGGTTCTTACACCAGATCAGTACATGGGTGATGTAACAGGTGACCTTAACCGTCGTCGTGGTATGCTTGAAGGTATGGACAGCAAACATGGTGTTCAGGTTATTAAGGCTAAGGTGCCATTGAGTGAAATGTTTGGTTATGTAACCCAACTTCGTTCGCTGTCATCTGGTCGTGCAACTTCAACTATGGAGTTCAGCCATTACGCTCCTGCACCAAACAACATCGCTGAAGAAGTGGTTGCAAAGGTAAAAGGAAAGGCAAAAGCTGAGTAATTAAGCAAATTGCAATAAAAGTATGGCCCCGCGTTTCGCGGGGCTTTTTTTTTACGTGTGTGCATTGCGGATCAAAGAACTGTTAATGTCATAACCCGGCTTAAACCGATCGCATGTCTTTCCGTCCTACTACCATAAAAACTATCAGTCATGAAAACGAAAATTACACGCCTGTTCCTTGTGTCTGCATTGATACTTGGAATTTCATGGGCCGCTGATGCCCAGATAGTAGTAAGAGTAAGGCCGGTTGCTCCGGTGGTAAGGGTACATCCTCCCGCCCCTGCGCGTGGTCATATCTGGATAGAAGGTGGATGGATTGCGCGGGGAAGAAATTATATCTGGCAGGATGGATACTGGATGAGGCCACGTCGCGGGCATTATTATGCACCGGGGTACTGGAGCCAGTCGCGCAGAGGTTACATATGGGTGCCCGGACATTGGGAAAGGAACAGGCGCAGATAAAAAAGAAATAATCCGTATTTCTGAAAATGATACCCTTTTAATATAGACGCATGATTGTGCGTCATCAGACCCCGCCCGGACCTGGTAAGGCGGGGTTTTGCATGTTGAGTAAAAAGCGCAGGTTTCAGTCAGTGAATGAAAGCATTTGAGTAAATTGCCTGCCACAACAAAACTATCATGCAAAAGGCTTTTAAAAGATTCGTAGTAGTATCGATGATCATGCTGTTGATTGCGGACCAGGCGTCGGCACAGCGCGCACTCAACTGGACAAAAGAAGGGAATGCTTATTTCCGTGTGGAATCCGGTGAGATAGCGAGATATGATCTTCCATCACAAAAGAAGACGGTAGTATTTGATAAGAAGACCCTTACGCCTGCAGGAGCGGACAAAAGTCTTCCGATCTCTTCATTCCAGTTATCTGCAGACACCCAGAAAGTACTGCTTTTTACCAACACAGTAAAAGTTTGGCGCCTGAATACCCGTGGTGACTATTGGGTGCTTGATAAAAAATCCAATACACTGAAGCAGCTCGGAAAAGGCAAACCTGCATCATCGCTGATGTTTGCCAAATTCTCTCCTGATGGAAAACTGGCAGCTTATGTAAGTGAGTACAATGTGTATGTTGAAGATCTTTCAACAGGAAAAATCACCCCGATCACAACTGACGGCAACCGCAAGCTCATCAATGGAACATTTGACTGGGCCTACGAAGAAGAGTTCAGTGCACGGGATGGTTTCCGTTGGAGCCCCGACAGTAAAAAGATCGCTTTCTGGCAGATCGATGCAAGGAATACGAAAGATTACCTGATGGTAAACAATACAGATTCAATCTATCCTTTTGCTGTGCCTGTTGAATATCCTATCTCAGGCGAACTCCCATCACCTTATAAAATAGGAGTTGCTGATGTAGCAACCGCTTCCACAAAATGGATGAATGTTCCTACGGATGCAGCACTTGGTTCTTATGTACCAGGAATGGACTGGGCAGGAAACAGCAACGAGCTGATACTCGAACATCTGAACAGGAAACAAAATGAACTTAACCTGCTTATCACCGATGTAAATACCGGTGAGTCAAAAGCTATCCTGACTGAAAAAGATTCTGCCTGGATCGATATCAATAATTCTGTTGACGGAAACAGCACCAATGGTGGCTGGGACTGGATCAACGGGGGGAAGGATTTTGTCTGGACATCTGACAAAGACGGATGGAACCATCTTTACAAAATTTCAAGAGACGGTAAAAAAACAACCTTGATCACAAAAGGCGATTTTGATGTGATCGATCTGATCAGCATTGACGAAAAGGCTGGGGTGGTGTACTATTCTGCATCACCAGATAACGCAACACAAAGCTATCTGTACAAAAGTCGTCTTGATGGAAAAGGAAACCCGGTCCTGGTTTCACCGGTTTCGCAAAAAGGCAGTCATTCTTATGATATCGCCCCGGGTGCAAAATACGCGGTACACACCTTCAGCAATCACTATGTGAATGGTGGCAGGGAGTTTATTACTCTTTCAGATCATAAAAGCATTGCAGGTGATAACAAGCTGTCCGAAGCTGTGGCAAAAGCTGACAGTGCCAGTTCGCCGGTGAAATTTTTTAAGATCAGAACCGCGGAAGGTGTTGAAATGGATGGCTGGATGGTTCAGCCCAAAAACTTTGATCCTTCTAAAAAGTACCCGGTGGTGTTTTATGTATACACTGAGCCGGCGGGCGCAAACGTAAAGGATCGGTTTGGCGTGGGTGGAAATGGACTTTATCGTGGAAATATGGCTGCCGACGGCTATATCTATATGAGTATTGATAATCGTGGTACACCGGTTCCGAAGGGCAGGTCCTGGAGAAAGGCAGTTTATCGCAAGATCGGCGTAGTGAACATTGCCGATCAGGCCGCAGCGGCCCGAGAGGTTCTTAAATGGCCTTTTGTTGACTCCAGCCGAATTGCGGTTTGGGGATGGAGTGGTGGCGGTTCAGCAACGCTGAACCTGATGTTTCAGTTTCCTGATATTTATAAAACAGGGATCTCTGTGGCTGCTGTAGGTAATCAAAGAACTTACGACAACATTTACCAGGAGCGTTATATGGGTCTTCCACAGGAGAATCCGGAAGATTTTGTGAAGGGTTCGCCCATCACATATGCTAAGAATCTGAAAGGCAACCTGCTTTATATCCACGGAACGGGTGATGACAACGTGCATTATAATAATGCCGAGATGCTTATCAATGAACTTGTTAAATACAATCGCCAGTTCCAGCTGATGTCCTACCCCAACCGCACGCACAGCATTTCAGAAGGGGAGGGAACAGGTGCACATCTTTCAACCTTGTATACAGAATACCTGAGATTACATTGTCCTCCGGGAGGCAGATAAAAACACAACGGGAGGATTGCGAGGTTTACACGGGAGTCGCTGAGGAATCCTTCACGGAACAAATCTGAAAATTTGTTCAGAATTTATTAAAAAAAAGCAGCAATTCTTTTGCTGATAAGAAACTACCCATTACCTTTGCACTCCCAATTAAAAATTGGATTTAGGCTTATGTCTCAGAGAATCAGAATAAAATTACAGTCTTACGATCACAACCTGGTAGATAAATCTGCCGAGAAGATCGTGAAAACAGTTCGCACAACAGGTGCAGTAGTTACTGGTCCTATTCCATTACCTACGCGCAAAAAGATTTTCACTGTACTTCGTTCACCACACGTGAACAAGAAGAGCCGTGAGCAGTTCCAGCTGTGTACGCACAAGCGTTTGCTGGATATTTATACTTCGTCTTCACGTACTGTAGATGCGCTTAGTAAGCTGGATCTGCCAAGTGGTGTTGATGTTGAGATCAAAGCTTGATAAGTGATGAGCCCCGTCAGGGTTTATAATCCTGACAGGGTTTTTTTATTCTCCGGAATAAGTCACTTTGAAATAAAAGTTCTTTCAAGCCCATCTGTAAACAGAGCAATCTTAAAACAGCGCTGGGTAGAGGTTACTCAAAAGGAAACCTTAGTTAAAAATTTAAAATATGAACTAGCCCTTCGAGGTTAGTTTACCGCTGGTACTTCCACTCTCACAAGTGAGAAACAAGGAAAAGGTTGGCGGCAAACGGGGATTGAAGTTGCCAATGATTGTTTATCAATCATTTGTAAATGTCTCTTCAACCTTTCGAAGGCACAAATTGTACTAACAATGAAAGGAATTATTGGCAAAAAGATTGGGATGACCAGCATCTTCGGCCCTGATGGCAAGCAGACCCCGTGCACCATCATTGAAGCGGGACCAAATGTGGTAACCCAGGTAAAAACTAAAGACTCCGACGGATACAATGCTATCCAGTTAGCGTTCGGCGACAAGAATGAGAAACACACTATCTCTGCCGAAAAAAATCACTTCGCTAAAGCCAATACAGCAGCAAAAAAGTTTGTAAAAGAATTTCGCGATTATTCACTTGAGAAAGCTCTTGGTGAAACAGTGTCTGTAGACATTTTCACTGAAGGCGATAAAGTTGAGATCGTTGGAACCACCAAAGGAAAGGGTTTCCAGGGTGTTGTAAAGCGCCATGGTTTCTCGGGTGTTGGTGAGCAATCACACGGTCAGCACGATCGTCAGAGAGCTCCTGGTTCTATCGGTAACTCATCTGATGCTTCACGTGTATTCAAGGGTATGCGTATGGCCGGCCGTATGGGTGGTGATCGTGTAAAGGTGAAAGGTTTGAAGGTTGTGAAGATCTTTACCGAGAAAAACTACATCCTGGTTACAGGTTCTGTACCTGGTCATAATGGATCAATTGTCTTAATTCAGAAATAATCGAATACGATGCAAGTAGACGTTTTAAATATAAAAGGTGAAAAATCTGGTCGCTCGGTTGAGTTGCCGGATGAAATATTCGGAGTTGAGCCGAACGATCACGTAATCTATCTGGCAGTTAAACAGCATC